>DATCBR010000384.1:0-14781 GCA_036511765.1 Acidobacteriaceae bacterium
GCCTTTACACCCACTCAACCCCACAAGCCTGGCAACAAAAACTGAACAACGGCGAAGTCATCCTCAACGGGGTCACCGCCGCCGGAAGCGAATCGGTCACTTTAGGCCAAACCCTTGTCTGGAACCGTCCACCCTGGATCGAACCAGACTCCCCTCAGCACTTCGAAGTCCTGTTCGATGACCCCCATCTGTTGGCCGTCAACAAACCTGGGGGGCTGCCCACCCTCCCCGGCGGCGGCTTCATGGAAAACACCCTTCTGCGCCTGGTGCAAAAGCAAACCCCCAACGCAAACCCTGTCCACCGGTTGGGCCGAGCCACTAGCGGCATCGTGCTCTTCGCCAAAACACCGGAGGCGGCCGCTAAACTATCCGCAAACTGGAACACACCCGGAGTTCAAAAAATCTACCGGGCGCTGGCTCAAAACATTGCACAGCACGACGCCTACGAAATCCTCACACCCATCGGCCTCGTACCGCACCCGCTCATCGGCCAAGTGTGGGCCGCTAGCCCAGGCGGCAAACCTTCAAAGTCATTGGCGAAGGTGATCTCACGCACTACAAGCACCACAACATTCGAGGTAAGCCTATATTCGGGCCGCCCACATCAAATCAGAATCCATCTGGCATCCATCGGCCATCCGCTGGTAGGTGATCCGCTGTACGGCTTAACCGGCCAGCCTCTTGAAAATCTCCCCGGCCTCCCAGGCGATGGAGGATATTTCCTGCATGCGCAATTTCTGAAATTTCACCACCCCATCACCGGTGAACAAATCGATCTTGAGGCAGCTTTGCCGCCTGGATTCTCATAGCACCCATAGGTTCGAGGCGGGAATCAAATCAGGGTGGCCGTTGAAGCCTGCGCGATCCCGCCATCCCGAATGGCTAACGAAGCGAGTTTTAATAGCACTCCGATATTGGTTGGTAGGGGAACACCCGCGCCGATCTTTTCGACGCTGCACGGATAGCGCTCCTGAAGGGGCTTGCGTGTAGCAATATGCCGCGGTGAGTAGCCTGGCGGTTTGCATCCATCGATTCCGGACTTGGAATTACTGGGTGTCCCAGGTGTACGTAACCGTCTCGCGCAGGTTTGAGTCGACCGTCCGCTCGACGACACGCTCGGATTGCAGATCGGCGAAGGTGTTGGAGAGCGAGCCGAGGTTCTGGGAGAAGAAGGCGGGGGGCGCGCCGTCTCGGGTAGTTCCGTTGGACGCCGGTGCAATCGGAGTGGGAGATGCTTGCGCCGGATGGTTGGTTCCGTCGATGAGCGAGGTGAGCCGCAGGTAGGGAGCGCGCTGGGTGGAGTGATTGAAGACCGCAATCGAGGTTGCCGGCAGAGGAGTTGTTTCCGGCGAGCCGATGGCGAGATGGTGCAGAAGTTCGGAGAGCAGGGATTCATCGTCGGCGAGCAGGATGAGGTTTCCTTGCGCCCGAGACGTTGACATCGCACAGAAGAGGTGGCGAGGACCCGTGAGGGCATCGACGGGAACGCCGACGAGGGTGGTGGGCTGGAAGTTGATCCCGATGCCGCCGGCTGTGAGCTCGCCGCGAAGAGCCTGCTCCAGTGCCGATGCAAGCGCTTGCTGATTTGCGGAGTTGGCGGTGCGGAGGACGACGGCGGAGTGGATGGGGATCCAGAGGTCTGCTTGCTGGGTTGGGTTCTGAGCGGAGGAGAGGGTGAGAACGGCATTGAGGCCGGCGGACTCCAGCAACTGACGGAGGGCGTCAGTGGAGGCGGATGGGGAGACGAGGGGCAGCGCGTCGATGCGGGTTTCGAGATCGGTGGCAGAGCCGGTTTGCGGGGCGTCGACGGTGGGATCGGGGGCCTGGTCCGGGTTCGAGGATGGCGCAGTGTTCCTGCCGAGAAGCTTCTCTTGAATGGCCGTGGCGGCGAGGGCTGGGTCCTGGGTGGCAAGCACGCGGTAGACACCGGTGGAGGTGGGCGGGAGCGCGGCGAGAGGCGCGAGGTTGAGCATGGCGGGTTCTGTTGTGGTGGACTTCGGCAGCAGGACACGCTCTTCGCGGAAGTGATGCGGTTCGAGGTAGAGGTCGGAGGCGGCGGCGCGGAACTGCCGGGTCCAGGTGATGTTGCGTTGAATCCAGTAGGAACGGAAGTGGGGATCGTTGGCGATGCGCTCGAGATTGAGCACCATGTGGAGGGCAGGCGCGGGGGTCTCCGGTGGGAGGGCGGCGGAGACGTCGCGGAACCAGGGCTGCTGCTGGATTGCGTTTGCGGACGAGGAGGAGGCGATGAGCTTGAGGGCGTTGGCGATGAGATCTTCGCGGGTGGCGAGCAGGACGAGATCGCCGGACGGGCTGGGGACGCGGGCAAAGGCTACAGTGCTGTAGTCGGCTGCGGAGGTGCGGATGTAGAAGTCCGCGTTACTGGCATGGCGACGCTGGAAACTGGCGCGCGCCTGAAAGAGTTGCGTCTGGTCGACCTGGCCGGCGGGCATCCGGGTGATGTAGAGGAACTGGAGTTTGCCGATGTCGTACCAGGCGAAGACGGATTCTTTGCCTGCGACCTGATGCAGCAGATCAACCCCGGCTGGAAGGCCGGCGGCGGTGGCGAAGCTGGTCTGCGCATCGGTGAGCCGCCCGAAGAGGCGGGAGTTCTGGAAGACCGAGTGGTTGCCGGAGGCGAGCCAGGATTTGCACTCGGCTGAGTGGGTCCACTGGTGGAGGAGTGAGGCGAAGTCAGGGGACTCGATGGTGAGCAGCGCGTCGGAGGGGACATAAGCTGCAAGGGATGCGGGTGCGACATCCTGCTGAGTGGCGCGGACCCGGTAGGCGATGGCTACGGAGGCGGTGAGGAGCAGGAGAGCGAGTGCGGCGCGGGCTTTCATTGGCTGTCCTCCTGAGAGAGGTTGGAGGCTGTGAGACGGGGACGAACCTGGTTGGGCTGGCTGAGTGCCGGGCGCAGGATGGGACGTCGCGTGAGGTTGCGCCGGGCAATAAGAAGGGCTGTTTTCAGCTCGTCGCGGCGGTGCGTGAGTTCGGGCTGCGGAGAGTCCTTTGCGAGCGTGACGGCGAGTTGGGCGTAGGTGAGAGCGGATGCGAGGTTGCCGTCGCGCGCGTTCGCGGAGGAGAGCAGGGTAACAAGACGAATCCGCGTGGCGAGGTCGAGATTGTTCGAGCCGTGCGGCAACGCGTCGGTCGAGGCGGACAGATTGTCAGGCTGGATGGAGCGCAGGATCGCGAGGGTGGTGGAGGGATTCGCAGTGGGCGGCTGGAGCAGGAGGAGATCGAGCCGGGCATGGGTGGCGTCCGGGCCGTCCGGATGGATGGCGATGGCCTCGCGGAGGAGACGGTCGCGATCGGCGGCGGAGGTCGAGGGGAGGGCAGCGGCGGCGATGCGAGACTCGTCCGCGTAGGGTTGGCGCGCGACGGCGGCAGTGGAGGGATGAGCGATGAAGGAGAGCTCGGGGCTGCCGAGGTCGATGGATTGCGAGGTGAGGGGAGCGAGCGCGCGGGCGGCCTGAACGCGCAGACCGTAGGGTGTGGAGGCGTCGCGGGCGATGCTAAGCAGGTCGGCGCGAGCCTGGTCGCGGGCGTTGGAGGCGAGTTCTGCCTGGGCGAGGCGCAGGCGATAGGAAGCATTCCACGGCACGGACGCGACCAGCGCTTGAAGGAAGGGGATGGCCTCGGCGGAGCGGCGATTCTTTTCGAGGAGAGAGGCGGCGTACTCGGTGTTGATGTAGGGATTGGAGGCCTCGCCGTTGGGGTTGTACTGGATGATGGCGGGTTGGTCAGACTGGAAGTCAGGTTGGTCCCGGGCGGCGAATGCCATCGCGCCGTTCTCGGAGTTGGAGACAGGCTGGAGGGTTAGTTGATGGAGCAGGTCGAGAGCACCGGGGAGGTCGCCGGTATCGATGCGGAGTTGGGCGAGGGCGAGGAAGTCGGTAGGTTGGAGGCTGTCGGTCTGCCGCTTGTAGTCGAAGATGAACTCCTGCAGCGGGCGGATGGCTGCGAGGTTTGGCTTGTAGTTGGGTGTGGCCTTCATCAGGCGGTAGATGGCGGAGCCGAAGGAATCCCTGGGCACGGAGTCGGGATTCGCGCGCCAGTTTTCGAGCAGGGGCTGAAGGCGGTTGGAGCGAACGGCGAGGATGATGTCATCCATGGCATCGGCCTTGCGGACTTTTTCTGGGAGCGAGTCGACCAGCGCCTGGGCTTTCGCTACTTCGTTTCGATCAAGAAAGAGGGCGATGAGTTGGGTCTGGTAACTCGCTATGCTTTGAGACGAAGAGTCGTCGAGGGGGTGGGCGCGGACGCGTTCGATCTGGCGAAGAAGGATCGGCTCGCGTGATGCTTCGGAGAGCCACTTCGCTCTCTCGATGTCGTCAAGAATCTGGTTGGGGTCTGAGGCCGCGTTCGTTACGGCGAGGATTAAGTTTGCGCCTTCCGCAGGGGTACCGGAGGCTTTGTAGATGGCCTTGAGGAGCTCGTTGGAGCGGTAGCTGCCGTTCTTTGCGAGATAGGGGGCGAGGATGGCTTCGATCCCGGAGCGACAGGTTTCGGTGAGATGATACTCGCCGAGATGACGGGCGATGGTCTCGAAGGAGGTGAACCAGGACTCGGGATACAGACCATGCTGCTGCATCGAGCTGAGGATGGCGAGAGATTGGCGCCAGTGGGTGAGCGCGTCGTCGTGCTGGTTGGCGCGGTAGAGCGTGGCGGCGAGCTCGTCCTCGATGGCGGGGTTTGAGGGAGAGAGTTCAAGGGCGTGGTTGTACTCGGCCACGGCGGAGGGCACGTTGTGGGCTTCGGCGTAGGTGCGGGCGAGGTCGAGATAGCGCGCGGGAGATTCGGGGGAGGCTTCGAGCTCGGCGGGGAGGTAGTCTTCAGCGTTGGGCAGCGGTTGGGCGGAATCGTGGACAGTGGTGAGGTAGATGCCGAAGCGGCTTGCGTAGTAGAAGAAGGTGTCGCCGGTAAGCTGGCGCGTGGGATCGGCAGGAGCGGCGATGCGCTGGGCGATGGTGGAGTTATCGGCGAGGGATTGATTGAAGTCAGACACATTGACTGGGCCTGCGGTGGAGTTCGCGAAGTAGGTTTGGACGAGCGATGCCGAGGCAGGACGCCAGACCGGATGGAGCGATTGCCCACGACTCGCGACGGCGGCGAGGGCTTGCGCCTCGGTACCGTGCGTGACGGTGTAGTTGAGAGCGGCGTCGGCGAGACTAGCATTGCTGTTTGCGGCGAGGGCAGTGAGGGCGGTGGGGTCGCGGTGCAGCAGGAGACCCAGGTAGCGGGAGCGAAGTGGGGCGTTGCCGCGAAGCACGAGCGTGTGCTCCAGGCGGAGTTCGTCGGGGATGTCACCCGCGTCGCGGAAGGCCTCTGCAGCTTTGACGAGGACAGGGGTGCGACGGCGCACGAGCAGGCGCTCGGCATAGGCTTCAAGGTCGTGGGCGAGCGAGGAGAACTGCAGGCGGCGCTGCTGGAGGGCGACGTAGAGGCTGAGCTGCGCGTTGTCGGGTTCGCCGCTGGGCAGGCTCTGTCTGCGCCAGTCGGCCTCGCGGTCGGACAGGCCGGCGGCGGTTGCGGCCTTCACGGCGAGGCTCGGGTTGGCGTTGGGCTGGGCCGGGTCGTGGAGCTTGTCGAGGCTGAGGGCGAAGGCCTGCTTTTGTTCCGGCGTGTCGTAGAGCTGGATGGTCTTTCCGAGGGCGTCGATGGCGGCGTTGAGGTTCTGGTCGGCGGTCTGGCGGCGTAGCGCGGCGAAGTTCTTGCGGAAGTCAGCAGCCTCATCGTCGGTGATGTTTTCGCGGGCGAGTTCGGCGGCGAGGACCGAGGGTGAGGTTGCGGAGACCTCGGCTGCCTGGCGGCCGGCGGTGAGGGTCGCGAGGGCGCGGTCGGCCTGGCCACAGCGCACGAGGATGCGGGCGTAGACGATGGCGCCGTTCTCTGACTGCGTGTCGGTGGTGGTAGACGGAGGCGTGAGCAGGTCGGAGCCGGCGAGGGCTACGCCTTGTTCGGCGAAGGTCCGAGCCTCGGTGATGAGGTTCCAGTGTGCGAGCTGTGCGGCCACGGTGAAGTCGTCACTGGCGGCCTGGACGTGGCCATCGATATAGGCTGCCTGCAGCGCTTTGACGGCGTCGGCGGGACGGTGTTGGCGGGCGCGGAGCTCGGCGAGCCGGACCATCCAGGAGGGGTCGTCGTACGTGAGAGCGTAGAGGCGCTGGAAGTCCCCGGCGGCAAGTTCAGATTGTGCGGGATCCTTCTGGCTGAGGAGCATTTCGATGTCGGCGCGCGCGGTGTAGAGGTCGACCCGGTCCTTGCGAATGGCGATTGCGAGCGAGTAGGCGGCTTCGGCTGCAGGGAAATCCTTGAATGTGGACTCCGCCGTGGCGAGCAGGATCATGAAGCGGGAATCGCGCGGAGATTGCTTGACGGTGGTGCGGAGGAAGTCCAGCAACTGCGGCTCGCAGCTGTGCTGGAGGGCGTAGAGGGCGGCTTCCTGACCGAGGCTAGCGTCTTCAGGGAAGGCGGAGAGCAGTGCGATGTACTGATCGGTGGCGCTGGCGTAGTCCTTGAGGCGGGTGAGCGCGGGAAGGAGGCCACGGCGTAGCAGCGCGATGTCCTGCTTGCGCGCGTCGGGGGTGAGGCTGGGAGCCTTGTGGGCTACGTCGAGTTGCGCGAGGTAGAACTGCCTGAGTCCGGCGTCGTCGTGGCCGTAGCTGGCGGCGATGACGTTCAGCACGCGTGGATCGTAGGGAGTTTGCGTGAGGAGGGCAAGAGCCAGCGTGCGGGCCTGGGCGTTGTCGTTGGCGTCGTTGGCGCGGCTGGCGGCTTCGAGGGTGAAGTCGCGGGCGAGGGAGGGTGAGGCAACCTTGGCGGCATCGAGCAGGCTCGCGATGGCGCGCTCAGGATGATGGATGCGGATGAAGAACTCGGTGGTGGTGCGGACGACTCCGAGGAGGCGCGGGTTGGCGGCGTAGACGGAGTCGATGATGCGGGTAGCGCCGGCGATGTCGTCGTGGGACTCGAGCGAGCGGGCGAGAGAATATTGCAGTTCGATCTTCTGCACGGGGTCCGGGGTGAGCGCGGCTTGTTTGGCGAGAGCATGCTCGTAGACCGCGGTGAGGCTGCGGTCCTGTGCGAGGGTGCCAACGGCGGCGGCTTCGTCGAGGGTTGAGGTGCGATCGAGGGCCTGATTGAAGAGCTCGGTGAGGAGCAGATTCAGTTCGGGGCCATGATGCTGGGTGGCGAGAACGTCGGCGCGAAGCGTAAGCGCTGCGGTGTTGGAAGGGTTAGCGGCCACGGCGTTTGCGGTGGCTGCGTCAACGGCTGCCCTGGTGGCGGGCCGGGTGGCGAGCTGGATGAGGCGGGCGTTGGACTCTTCGGAGCCCAGAAAGCTTTGCGCAGTGGAGCGGAAGTTGCTGTCGCCGGCGTCGGAGGGTGGCTTGAGCCACGCGGCGATGACACCGAGGGCGGAGTCGAAGTGACGCGGGATTTCGATGGGGTGGATGACGGCGTTGGTGTACTCGGCGACGGCTGCGGAGAGGTTGTGGCGATTCTCTTCGATGGCGCCGGCTTCGTATCCGAAGAGTGCGGGCGAACGGAAGCGGGTGCGCGCGGCGGTGATTTCGGCGAGGGCGTCGTCGAGCTGGAAGTAGTCCCAGAAGATGGTGGCGCTGGTGAGGAAGCCCTGGGTTGAGTCGGGGTGAAGATCCGGGATGCGCCGCCAGAAGGGTGCAGCGGCGGCGAGGTCTTCTCCGCCGGTGCTGGTGGCTTCGGCGTAGAGGTCGCCGAGGGTGGCGAGACGGTCGGGACTGTCGGGGGCGGCGGCCAGCAGGTTTTTCTCGAGCGACACGGCGCGAAGGGTCGAGGCCGGTTGCGGGTCGAGATAAGCGAGCGAGCGATAGAGCGATACGGCCTGGTCACCGGTATCGGTGTCCGCGGGATACAGGTCTGCGACGGCGCCCAGAAGAGGAGCAGCCTGCTCGAAGTGCGAGATGAAGATGTCGATCTCAGCCTGCTCGCGGACGGCGGCCGGGTTGGAGAGAGGTGGAGAGTTGGGTGGCTGCTTGTTGAGGGACTCGAGTTGGGAGAGTTCGGATGCGAGCTTTCCGGTGCGGCTGAGGTAGGTGAGGAACTCGTCGCGCAGATCGTCGGACTCCCACCATTGGCTGCGAAGGAGAGCTTCGTATGCGGCGGTGTCGCGGGTGGCGGGCGCCTGATAGGCGGTGAGCAGGTTGCGCGTGAAGACCAGGTCGTGGGGGAAGCGTTTAGCGGCGTAGAGATCCAGCTGCAGCGCGAGTTGCGGACCGATGGGCTGGTTTGGATTGACGTTCGCAAAGAAGTTGTCGAGGTCCGTTCCGGAGAAGATGTCCGTGACCTTCCGTGCCAGGTCCCCGAAAGCTTCACGCTTCTTCTCGCGCAGGTAAAAGCGCGCGAGCTTGTCGTAATTGGAGGGTTGCTGAAACTTCGCAATCGCCTGCTGATAGATCTGCTCTTGCTGCGCGGAGAGGTTATTTTGCTGGAAGAAGGTGGCGAGACGTTCGTAGAGCAGCGGGTCGTTGGGGTTGCGGTCGAGCTGGGTACGCAGGACGGTGAGCGCGCGGGGAAGTTGACCGGTTGCGGTAAGCCGACCGATGTAGCGGTCGAGGACGCTTGCGTAGGCAGTGCCCTCGGGCAGCGATTTGCGCGTGGGGAGCTGCGCCAGCGGCTGGGACTTGAGCTTCTGCGCTGCGGCAGCGTCGCTGTCGACGGAATCGGGGTCCTGCACCTGCACATAGAAATCCACGGTGCCGGGCGCGGGTGCGGGCGGCGGCGCGGTCGAAGAAGAGGTGAGGGGAAGGCCGGCGGTTTTGGCGGCGAGTTCGTTGAGCAGTGATTCGTAGAGAGCGAACTCGTCGGAGGTATCGTTCTGGCGAGCGTAGGCGTCGGCCATGAGATTGGCTACGTCCAGACGCCCGGGGGCGGAGGGGAAGGATGCAAGGTATTGTTTGCCGGCGGAGATGACCGTTGCGGGCTCACCGTAGTCGGAGTGGGCGCGAATGAGTTGCGCATGGAGTGCGGGGCGTTCGGGCGCAGAGGGGAATCGCTGGTCGAGATCGGCGAGGAGCTCTGCAGCCTTGGCGCGATGGAAGTAACGCTGCGCCCTGGAGGTTTCGTCCTGGTACTCGGAGGCGGGGCTTTCGCCGTTGAGCCAGAGCGAGAGGATGCCGTTCCAGTAGCCGGGGCCCTGGTCGAGGGTAGCGATGTCGCGATAGAGCGTGAGATTCTGCGCGCCGACGGCGAGCGGTTGCTCGGGGGCCTGGAGAAGAACGTCGATCAGGCCGGCGAGACCGGTTTGCGCTGCGGGTTCGCCGTTGGGAGCCGTTCCGGCGGAGGCGGCCAGCGCGTAGTTGTAGCGGGCGGCCTCGGCGTAGGAGTGGAGGGACAGACTGAGGCTGGCGAGGGTGGAGAGATCGGCCGGTGTCCATGCGGCGTGGCGCGTGTCGCGGGCGATGCGGAAGGCATCGAGGGTCTGCTGCGCGGACTGGGTGCGTCCCGCTTGCTGGTCGTAGTAGACGATGCGCGCGAGTGCGTTGAGCGCTTCCGAGCCGTCAGGATGTGCGGCGAGCTGTTCGCGGGCTGCGGCGACGAAGGCACGCTGGCGATGCGTCTGATCGAGCAAGGCGAAGTAGGACTGGATGAGCTCAGCGGGCCAGAGCGGCTGGAAGGCATGGTCGTAGATGGCGAGGGCAGCGTCGATGTTGCCGCGGCGAAACTCTAGCCGTGCCTGGGCGCGGATGGGGAACATCTTGTCCTGCGGAAACGTGTGGCTGTAGCGCTCGATGAGCGATTGCGCTGCAGGCCAGTCCTGCTGGTCGATCTGAACCTGGAAGAACGCGGCGTAGACGGCGGGCTGGTCGGGATAGCGGGCGAGGAAGGCGTTGAAGGTTGATGAGGTCTCCGCCGAGGGAAGGCCCTGCTGGTAGATTGCGCCGAGGATGCGCTCGAAGGCCAGCCACGAGCGCTGCGTGGTGGGATCGACGTAGGCTTCCGATGGGAGTGGAGGAGCAGCAGCCACTTCTTTCAGAACCGCAATCTCCTGCGGGATCATCAGGCGGCGCTGATAGAAGGCGGCGAGTTCGAGGCGGCCGGCTGTGGGGTCGGGAGCATGCGCAACGTAGAGCTTCCAATCCGATTCAGCGGCAGCTTCGTCGAGAGCCTGCTCGTCGGCGCGGGCGCGAAGCTGATACAGCTCGGCGTCGTTGGAGCTGGCGGCGATGAGCTTCGAGAGTTCGGCGGCAGCCTCTTTCGGCGGACGGGGATAGAGTGCCTGGATTGCAGGCAGCTGCATGGCTCGATAGAGCGCGGACTCCACGGTGGAGGCGCCAACGATGTGCTGCAGCCACTTGGGGAAGGTCGCGTTGGCGGCGATGGGTACAGCGAAGGCTCCGAGAAGGAGGCACGCGCCGGTGAGGTGCCGCGGGTCAGCATGTCGCAAGAGCCTGACCGCGTTGCGTGCTGTTTTACGGGACGACATCGAGGGAGACCTCCTGGCTGCCCAGATTGTGGGCGATGTCCTCCGCGGCGACGGTGAGCGTGTAACGGCCGACGGGAAGATCGCTGGGGATGGCGAGGATGCCCGCGTTGGTTCGCTCGCGGGGGTTCCAACGCAGGACGGCGGGAGCAACGCCCTCGATCTGCGCGGTCAACGTCCGGGTGGAGGCTGAGGCTGCAGCACGAATTTCAAATGCTTCTCCACGATGTACGGTGGTTCGTGCAAGCTGCAGTTTGACGACCGGGGGTGTGCTCGCGATGACGAAGGTCTTGGCCTCGCGGTAGACGTTGCCGTGGATGTCGCGCAGGAGGAGGCGCACGTTGTAGGTGCCATCCTTCATCTCCGGCGGAGCGAGGAAGCGGGTCTCCCAGAGGCGGTTGGCCTCCTCGCCGGGGGCGTGAAGGTCTTCGCTGGTAAGGTGGCGCAGAGGCTTGGTGAGGCCGAAGGGGAAGAGCGCGATGACGGAGGTAATTTCGGCATCGGTGCGGACGCGCAGGACCGGATCTCCGGGACGAATGACGCGGGGACGCAGCAGCGAACGCGGGACCGCCAGGAAACTGGTGTACGGCGTGACGAACTTGTAGCGGCGCGACAACCGGATGATCTCGTCGATTGCGGCGTCGCTCTCGCCTTCGCTGTCGATCTGCGCGAGCAGAGCGTTGACGCGAGCCTGCGCCCAAATGCGCGGGAGTTGGGGATGCGTGAGGTCACTTGCGGGCAACGCGGTCTGTGCGGTTGCGCTCAGCGCGGTTCCGTCGCGGGTTGCGTGCAGTGTGAGCGTTAGAGGTTGTGGCGAGGGTTGATACTCGCCGACCCACTGCGCGACGGAGCCCGGATAGACGGCGTCATCGAGCGGGTAGATCAAGGAGGTGTTCGCGGCAGGCGACACCGTGACGGTCGCGCCTGCGATGGGATTGAGGTTTAGTTTGGAGGTCCACGACTGGAGATGGAAGTCGATGGGCTCGGTGGACAGGACGGCTTCCACGAAGCCATTGTTGCCTGCAATTTTGCGCAGCAGGGGAAGGTTGGCATCGTCTCCGACGGCGAACACGTCAGTGTGCGGCGGATGCGGAGACTGCTTCCAGAGAGTGGCGTAGCGAGCGGCGATCCTGCTGCCGAGAACCGTCTCGCCGCGGTCGGAGCCGCCATCGGAGAAGAGGGCGATGGAGGTGTTGGGCTGGTTGGACTGGCCGATGGCTGCGGTGAGCGCTTTGAGGAGGTCGGTTCCGCCGCGAAGGTTGCTGGAGCGAACGAAGGCCAGGGCCTGCAGGATGGACTCGGGGGTAGCGGCGATGGGCTGCGGTTTGAAGGACGTTACGGTTTGATTGAAGAGCAGGACGTTGAAGCGGTCTGCCGGTTTGAGCGTGTGGAGCGTGGCTTCGAGCGCTGCGTAACTGCGCTCGAGCTTCTCCCACTGCATGGAGAGTGAGTTGTCGAAGAGCAGGATGAAGGTGCGTGATGGAGAGTCAGTGCCGGGGCTCGGTTGTTTGTTGGCTGCTGGATTGGCGATGAGGATCTGCGCCTGGAAGAAGCCTGGTTCCGGTGCGGAGGTTTGGGACGACGCGACGGGTTCGCCTGCGGTAGGGAGCGGGGTGTGCGGATCGCGGTGGGTGATGATTTCGAGTTTGTCGGCATCAGCCTGCAAGAGCAGCCAGTTGGCTACGAAGTCATCGTCGAGGGAGAGATTGGCGGCGTGCATTGTGCCTTCGACGGTGTGCGGGTCGTTGGTGGTCAGGGTGAGGGGGAAGCGTGTGGAGGGCGCGGTGAAGTCCTGCAGCGGCTGCGCGGAGCGAAGGACGAAGTGCAGGGTGAAGTTTCCGACGGTCTGCTGCTGCCGGGCGTCGGGCTTGAGAGAGAGGATGAAGGACTGCTTGAACGCCGAGGTCGCCAAGCGCTGGTGATACTCGATCTCGAGGCGCTTGGTGCCGTAAGCGGGAATGGTGACGATCTTCGCCGTGAACAGCGAGGTGTCATGGGGATCTTTGTCCTCGCGTTCACCGGCTTCGAGCAAGCCGGGATCGACGGCCTGCAGACGAGCCTGATCGTAGACCTGCTCGGCTCGCTTGCGTTCAAGGATGACGGCAGGAATGCGGACAGCTCCATCCCACACGGCGAAGTCGGAGACCGTGGAGCCGCCTGGAAGCGCAAAACGATAGGTGCCCTCTTCGATGTTGCGCGTGTGGTTGCCGAAGATCTGGACGATGGAGACGTGGGCGTCCCCGTTGTCGATGGCGACCTCCACCCTCATTTCATCGAGCGAAAGAATGGATGGGTCGGGTGCATCTTTGTCGCGCGGGATCAGGGTGCCAGACTGTGCTCTGCCCGGCACCGTGCAGCATGCGAGCAATAAAAGCAGCGTGAGGGTCTTCATGGCAGATTCGCCTCAGGAATGCGGACGAGGCCGTTTTCTGTGCCGATGTAGATCTTCCCCGCTCGCGCAGCAAAGGCGGTAACGTTGAGCGACGGCAGCCCGTTTGCGATCATGGACCAGCGTCCGGAGGCGACGGAGTAGACCAGCATCCCATGCCCGAGCGTTCCAGCATAAAGGTGCGAGGCGGTTGCGTAGAGCGCGTTGGGGTTGATGACGAGATTGCGCGGGGTTCCCGTCGGCAGCTCGATGGGATTGAAGTGTCCCTGGCTGTCGAGGGTCTCTACGCCCGCGCCGTAGGTTCCAACCAGAACGGTGTTGTCCGGAGTTGGCAGAAGGGCGGTGATCCAGTTGTGTTTGAGGCCTGAGTTGGCGACGGTGAGATTGCGCTCGACGACATTCGATTTGAGGTTCGAGTTCAGGATGGAAATGCCGCCGAGCGTTCCAGCGAGCAGTTGGCCGGAGCCGCCGGTGGAGGCCAGCGCGTAAACGTGATTGTTGACCAGGCCCTGGAAGGCATAGAGGCTCTCCGCGCCGGAGGGCCCGAGAAAGGTGATGCCGGCCGATGTGGCGAGCACGGTGAGCGCGCCGGCGAAGGTCACGTCGCTGACGTGATCGGAGATAAGGCCGTCGCGATGGGTGAGGGTCTGACGCGGCCTGCCTTGCGCGTCGAAGAGGACTAAGCCGTCGGCTGTAGCCGCATCCACGGTGTGGCGCTCGGGGTCGATCACCAGGCGGTTGATGCAGAAGAGGTGATCGTCCTCGAAGTGGCGAATGGTGCCCTCGGGCGCGAGCAGATCGATTCCATGATCGAAGTAGCCGACATAAAGGGTGCCGTCGGGAGCGAAGGCGAGTGCAGAGATGTTGGCGTCGGTGAGGGTGGGAGGTTCGTGGGGAAGCGCGGGGGTCCAGGCAGCGCCTTCTCGCCGCAGCAGCGTTCCGTCGGCGAGGGCGAAGAGCGCATCGGGCGTGGCGAGGAACCCGTCGACGCGCTGAACCGATGGGTTCCCGGGCCCGGCGGAGATGGACAGGCGACGAAGAGCTGGACCGCTCTGCAGCGGGACTTGCTGGATGCCCTGGTCGAGGGTGCCAATGGTGAGCTGGCGATCATCGACCGTGAGGGTATGGCTGAAGATTCCTTCGGCCAGGGTTCGGATCGGGCGAAAGGTCGGCGCGGCGAGATCGAACTCTGCGGTGCCGACGGGTGTGCCAACGAAGGCGTGAGCTGGTCTGGAGTTGCGAGAGATGGCGATGGACTCGACGTCGTCGTCCGGCAGGCCGGAGCTTGACCTGGCTTGATCGACGGTGCCGCCATGGACGTAAAACACGCCTGCGTTGCGCGTGCCGATGAGGAAGGCCGCGGAGTCAACGGCGGCGAGCGCGGTAACCTCGAGCGAGGCGGCATTCACTCCCGGCAGCGTGAAATGAAACGGCACGAGGGTTGCGCCGTTGTAGAGCAGGACGCCGCGATGGCGCGTGCCCAGCAGCACATCTCCGTCGGCCAGGGGGAGCACCGCGGTCAGGTCGCGGGCCTCCGCGTCGGCGGGGAGGAGCTGGCGAATCGTGAGGCTGGCAGCGGATTGGGGTTCAAGGATCAGCATGCCTGCTCCGCCGGTGGCAAGGAGAAGTTGTGGCTCACTGGTTCCGCGGAGACGGCCGCTGGTGACGCTGTCGATGGGAGCGACGGGGAGCTCGAAGCCGCAGCGGAGGTGGAGGCGCGACGTGCCGTCGGCGCGCAGGATGGTGAGGCCGGATGGGCCGCCGAGGTAGAGGTCGCCCAGGAAAAATACTCCGCTGTTGTATCTGGGCTTGGAGGCTATGGGCTCAGAGCCGAGGTTCCGCGCCAGGTTGGACGATGCATCCAGGGTGCGCAGGGTGAAGGCGAGTTGGCCTCCCGTTTCAGCATCTCGGGTTGCATGGTTGAGTG
>DATCBR010000385.1:0-4390 GCA_036511765.1 Acidobacteriaceae bacterium
GAATCCTCAGCAACACGCTTGCACAGGCGAAGCTGGACTCCGAATCCAACGACACTTCCACCGCCGCCCAACTCAAGACATTGCAGGGCCAGCTTACGCAGCAGAGGCAGGCTTTGGAGGTAGATCAAAGACCGTGGCTGAAATTTGAGTTGGAAGGTACTGTAACTTCTGGAACTGATCCGAACGGCACTAGCCGAACCATTCCATTCGTAGCTGAGCAGCCAATGAAGGTTCCGGTTCGCATCACAAATATTGGAAAGACTGTAGCCGAGCAGGCCACAGGCGTACTCGATATTCAGATTATCCAAAAAGGTAAGCACCCCCACATACCCAAAGGGCAGATGAAGCTCGCTGTCACCGCGGACCCCGGTGAGCCCCCTGCGCCGGGACGACCCTACCCGGGAAGAGCGTGGATGGAGTCCACGATCTATCCCGGAGGCGTCTCCGAATCGTCCCCTACCAGAATGAAAAAGGGCCCTGATGGGAAGAGGTTTGTTGACGATCTGCTCACGCAGTCCGAAGTTGATGGGATCAATAAGGGAACAGCGTATATCTATGTTGTGGGCGAAGTATGGTACTCCGACATATTCGGAGTGCGGCATTGGACTAAATTTTGTGAAAGCAACGTGCTGGCGGCAACGGCGGATCGCCTCAAATGCGCCCGTTTCGGCACGGTGGACAACAACCATGCTGACGATGCAAAAAAGTAGGCACCCCATCACCCCGGTGGTGGCCAAAAGCAAATTAGGACACTGCCCGCAGCACACTGAGATTGAGCCCACGCCGCAAAGCCCGCTCCATTGGCGCCGAAGCTAATGGCCAGGTCCTCATCCTCGTCACCGTTGCCCTGTCCGCTTTCAATCCGAGGTCACCGCTGTGCAGTTACGCTAGATATGGCTGAAAACACTTGAGTTTTGTTGACCTTCGTACTCTCGTTGGTAGACTGTGTCCTCATCACTGTTGTACTGCTCCCCCGGGTCCACGAATGTCCATCGTAGAACTTCAGCACGTCCGCAAGGTTTACGACACCAAGGTCGCGGTCGAGGACCTCTCCTTCACCATTGGCCCCGGCGCCATGTTCGGGCTGCTGGGTCCCAACGGCTCCGGCAAGACCAGCTCCATCCGCATGATGATCGGCATTACCCTGCCGGATTCAGGCACCGTCTCGCTCTTCGGTCAGCCCTTTGATCGCCGCATGCTCTCGCGCATCGGCTACCTGCCGGAGGAGCGCGGCCTCTATAAGAAGATGAACGTGATGGAGCAGCTTGTCTTCCTCGGCTCGCTCCACGGCCTCTCCAGTAACGACGCGCGCCAGCGGTCCAAAGCCTGGAGTGAGCGGCTCGGCATCACCGAAGCGCTCGGCAAAAAGACCGAAGACCTCTCCAAGGGCATGCAGCAGAAGATCCAGTTCATCTCCACCCTGCTGCATGAGCCCGACCTGATCATCATGGACGAGCCCTTCAGCGGCCTCGACCCCGTCAACGCCGCGCTGCTGATGGACGTTCTCGCCGAAATGCGCGCCCTGGGCAAGACCGTCCTCTTCTCCACCCACCGCATGGACCAGGTGGAGAAGATGTGCGACGCCATCGCGCTTATCCACAACAGCCGGCTGGTCCTCTCCGGCTCTATGCGCGAGATCAAGGCCAGCTATCCGCGCAATCGCGTCCAGATCCAGTTCGAAGGTGACGACGCCTTCCTCCGTCATCCCGCCGTCGCCAGCGTCAAGCGCTATGCCGGCCGCGCGGAGATCCAGCTTCGTCCGTCCGATACTCTCGACGACGACAGCCAGTCGCTGCTTGCCACCGCCATGCGCTGCGCGCGCGTCACCAGGTTTGAGGTCACTCAGCCCACCCTCGAAGACATCTTCATCGAGAAGGTGAACTACACCTCGCCCGGCAGCCCGGCTCCCGCGCCCGCCCCTGCAACCGATTTACCGCAGGGGGTCGTCCTCCATGCATAATGTCTGGCTGATCGCGCAGCGCGAATACATCGCCCGCGTGCGCACGCGCGGCTTCATCATTACCACCGTCATGATCCCTCTTGTCATGGTGGGCTTCATCGTAGGCAGCCTCTTCCTCGGCACGCACCAGAATATGGACCGCCGCATCGTCGTCGTCTCCTCAGACCTGCCGCTGGCCCAGGCCATGCAGGACGAGCTGCAGAAGGCCCCCGCCGATGCCGCCGACGCTACTATCCCCACACCCTCTGCCAGCCCACTCTCGCTGCGCGCCGCCGCGCGCTCGCCAAAGTTCACCGTCGACGTGATGCGGCCTGCCACCAACACGCGCGCCACGCTGGATCGCAACCTGGATGACAACCAGATTGACGGCTATCTCTGGATCGAGCCGCCTACTCCCAACAGCCCTGCGACCTTCGCCTACACGCCACGCTCCTCCAGCGACCAGGTCACGAGTGCGGCCGTCACCGGCGCGCTCAACCGCGTGCTGCTGCGCCGCCAGCTTGCGCACCGCGGCGTAGCTTCGCCGGAGGCAGACGCGCTCATGCAGTCCGTCGAGGTCCACACCCTGCGCGAGTCGCGCCACCGCGACCGCGCCTCGTCCATGATCTCCATCGGCGTTCTCTTTTTCCTCATGTACTTCGTCATCATGCTCTACGGCATGAATGTCGCGCGCTCCATCATCGAGGAGAAGACCTCGCGCATCTTCGAGGTCCTGCTGAGCGCCGTCCGCCCGGAAGAGATGATGGCCGGCAAGATCCTTGGCGTCGGCGCGGTCGGCCTCACCCAGGTCGGCATCTGGCTCGCCTCCATCCTCATCGCTGTCGCGCGCTCTCACGGCATCAGCATCGGCGGCGAGCTTATCCAGCCCTCCTTCACCGGCCAGCAACTCGCGTACTTCCTGGTCTTCTTCCTGCTGGGCTACCTGTTCTACTCCTGCATCGCCGCCGCCCTCGGCGCCATGGCCAACTCTGAGCAGGAGTTGCAGCAGATGAACATCTTCCTTATGCTGCCGCTCATCTTCTGCTTCATCGCGGTTGGCACTATGATCACCACGCCGGACTCCAACATCGCGCGTGTGCTGGCGCTCATCCCGCCCTTTACCCCGCTGCTGATGTACGCTCGCGTCTCGCTCGGCCATCCTGCAACATGGGAGGTCGCGCTCTCCATCGCATTGCTCACCGCCAGCATCGCCGTCCTGATCTGGCTCACCAGCCGCATCTACCGCGTCGGCGTCCTGATGTACGGCAAGCGCCCCACCGTCGTCGAACTGATGCGCTGGCTCAAGTACAGCTAAGCCGCCACCACACCAGCACTCACATCATTAGGGCTGTACCTCAATCCTTCCCACCTTGGGCGGCGACACCGCCGGATGCTTCGAAAAGTACGCCGTCATCGCCTTCACGTCCTGCTCGCCCACGATACGATCCGTTCCCCGCGGCAATACGTAGAACTGCGCGCCACCATCCGCCAGCAGGCTGTTCACCGTCACGCGGTATCGCGCCGCCGAAACCACCGCCGCACCATTTAGCCGGATCGTTCCCGACTCGACCTTGTGGCACGGAGCCGCCTCCCGATGCCACCTATAGCTGAAGCCCGCCGACGCCTCCAGCATCCGGGTCTCCGACGGAGGATCGCCTTCACCCGCTCGCGCCCCCAGCGCGCAGCCCCGGAACTGCTCTTCCAGCATCACGCGAATCTGTTCGCCGGTCAGCGTCATCGTCACCAGGTCATTGTCGAACGGCTGTGCCGCCACCAGTTCGCCATAGGTCACCTTGCCATCCGGGACGCCCGGCGCCCCGGAGGCGAAGCGCAGCCCGGTGCGCACTCCACCCTCATTCGTAAACGCAACTACCGCGTGCGCGGCACGCGTGGCCTCCAGTTGCGCATCCGCGATCAGGTCGCCCATCTCGCTCTCTCCCGCGTCGCTCACTGCCTTCCGCACCTCCTCTGTAATCGACCCCACCACGCGGTTCACAATCGGCGCGGCCAGCTCGGCGTACTTTGCAACGATGCCCGCAATCGTCGCGTCCGGCCGGACTGCCGCGTTGGTGCGGTCCACCAGAATGTTTCGCGCCATCACGTGCGTCGCAGTTCCACTGCGCGGATCGATCGTCATATCCACATCTGTCACCATGCGCCCAAATGCGGATGCGCTCGTCACCGGCACGCGGCGTCCCACGCTGTTGGGCAGCTCGCACACATACGCCACGTGCGTATGCGCTGAGAGCACCAGGCCCACGCCGTCATCCAGCCGCTTCACAATTCCGGCAATCGGATAGCCTTTCAGGCCGCCTTCGCAGGTATTAATGTCGGCGGCATCTTTCCCCGTCTGCATCCCGCCCTGGTGGATCAGCGCCACAAAAATCTTCACGCCCTGCGGCCGCAGTTGCCGGACAACCCGGTTGATCGCGTCCGCCTCATCGGTAAAGC
>DATCBR010000386.1:0-2450 GCA_036511765.1 Acidobacteriaceae bacterium
CGCCCATGCATCAGGTCCGGCCGCACGCACCACAATCCCTCGATCACCGCGCGCGACGCACACCCAATCGGGTCGCCAAAATCCCGCTGCGACTCCTGCCGATGCGGATCGAGTTGCAGCGACATCGGAAAATTCCCCGGACACTTGCCGCGAAATCCCGCATCCACCAGCGTCCCGCGCAGCAGCTCGTAGCCTTCTTCTCCCATGCCCGCCTGGAACAGCCCCAACGCCGTCGCCAGGTTCTCCGCCATCACCAGCAGCGTCAGCGACCACACATACGGCATCCAATCCGAACACGCCAGCTCCCACCCCGCATCCTGCGGCACGCCCTCGCCGCGAATCGGCACCTTGCGCAGGGCCCGTAGCCGCTCCGAGGCCATCTGCCAGCCTTCGCGCTCGTCCGGAACCTCGCTGTCCAGCGCCTGGTACACCGTCCACACAGCCGGATCGTCTGCCAGCCGCCGCTCGCAGAGCCACTCACGGCTCTCGGCCATCGCCCCGCGCTCTGACATCCACAAGTGCGTCCGCATGGCCCGCGCAATCTCCTCCGCCTCGGCCCGATACGCTTCAGCCACGACAGCCGGCTTACCTAGCGTATTCGCCAGCTCCGCCATCTCTCGGTTCAGATACACGTTATACGCCGAGCTATGCGCCGCTCCGCCGCCGTTGTATTGCAGGTTGTCGCTCGCCCAGATCGCCGCATACGCTTCATACAGCGGCGACGTCGCGTCCGCCGTTCCGTACTCCCGCCGAAACAGCCGCCGCTCCCACGCCGCATGACGTTCCAGCGCCGGCCACGCCTCCTCGGCAAACGCCACATCGCCCGTCCACCGCAGATGTCGCAGCAGAGCGTCGAAGAACACCAGGTTCATGTCGTAATGGTTGTGGCTCAGATCGCCATTCGAGTGCAGCAGGTTCTCCGTCCGCGCCTCATGGCTTCCAGGGTCCGGCTCGCCCTTCGCATCCGCGATTCCAGCGAACCCGTCCGCGGTCGCGTGTCCACCCGTCCCATTCACCACGTGCGAAACATTCTGCTTTGCCATCCAGTGCCGCAGATGCCGCCGCATCCGTTCATGCTGGCCCAGCACATCCAGCACATACGGTCCGCGCCACCCGGCCAGCGGAACCCGCCACGCCACCGCTCCATGCATCACACAACCCTGCTGCTCATCCCACAGCGCATTGGCTGCAATCCCCAGCGCAGCCGCCGTGCTGTCGAGATACGCATCTGGCGTCACCCACCGCAACGAAGTCGCAATTTCTTCCAACTCCGTCTTCCGCTGTGCAAAGCTCGACGCGCCCAACTCCGCTGCGCTCGTTTCCGGCAGTCGCGCTCCCTCCAACACCTCCAGCGCCAGAAACATCGGCGGCGTTCCCATTGCCGCTCGCCCCAGCATCACCGGCAGCTCCGGAATCTGCGACGAGCTCGCCCACATAGCACTCCATCCCTGATCCCACTGCCGGGCGTCGCTCAGCCGCAACTCCGCCGCAGACGTGCTCTTAAACCTAATTTGCATCCGGCTCGTCTTCACTTCCGCCGAAACTCCAGCCCCATCCTCAGCGCCTGCGCCTACCAACGTCCACGTATTCCCGGCGCACTCCTCCGGTCGCAGATGAAAGAACTCGCTCACTGGCTCTTTTTCGCAACCGATATCGCCATTGCGCTGTCCCTTGCGCCCACTTGCCCCGCCAAAGGCCCACACCAGCCGCGTCGCCTCAGGCAGTCCCACGCCCGCCACCTTCACCCATAACCCCGCACCCTGCGTCAGCGCCTCCACCACCAACTGTCCCGAGCCCAACACCGCATCGCGAATCTCATACTCCAGGCGCCCGCCCACATAGCGCATACGCACACTTTGGCAGGCCTGCAACCACTTCGCCTCGCCGTCGCTCTCCTGCACACCCAGGCGCAGGTTTCCTCCATGCCCCGGCAGATACAGCGAAAACTCAGGCACGTCGCCGCCATCTACACGAAACGGAATGTTCGGCCCGTAGAGCGGCCGGTTGAAAATCTGCTTCCCATTTTCGATCGCATATCCGCCCGATATGGCGCTGTAGCGCAGCGGCCGCGCCACATTGCTCTCCAGCAGCGGGATCATCTTCCCGGCCGTTATCTCCGGCGACGAAGCCTGCGACCGCGGACGCGTTGGCCTGCCATGCTCGTCGCGCTGCTGCGCCCACGCCCATGCGGGCGCCGGAAGCCAACCCAGTGCTCCGGCCGCTCCAACTGCCTCAACAAACCGCCGCCGCGTCCACCGTTCGTCCACTCGTCGCCTCTTGCTCTCTTCTACGGCTCGAACATATTTGCCAGCAAAAACAGCACAGCCAGAATCCGCCTCCACGGCAGATCCCGGCCAGCGCCTGAGGTTAGAAGTTCAGTTTCGCAGCCAGTTGGAAGTAGCGCGAACTGTTGCTCTGCTTCGTCACCGAGCCGAACGAAGACGACGACA
>DATCBR010000387.1:0-5964 GCA_036511765.1 Acidobacteriaceae bacterium
TCATCGAGCTTCGCCGCGTCCTCAAGGACACCGGTTCTATCTACCTCCACTGCGACCCTACCGCCAGCCACTACCTCAAGCTCCTCATGGATGCAACATTCGGTCCACAGATGTTCCATTCCGAGATTATCTGGAAGCGAAACAGCGCACATAGCGACGCCAAACGTTTCGGCTCAGTCCATGACACTATTTTCTTTTACTCGAAGAGCGAAAATCCGTTTTGGGTGACGCAATATCAAGCGTATGACTCCGGGTATGTTGAGCAATACTACCGATACAAAGATGCAGATGGTCGCCGCTTCATGTCTGGCGACCTCAGCGCCGCAGGATTGCAAGGCGGAGGCTATACCTACGAGTGGAAGGGGGTTACGCGTGTATGGCGGGTACCACAAACCACGATGGAGAGGCTCGACTCCGAAAGCCGTATCTTCTACACGCGCAATGGAATACCACGTTTCAAGCGCTACCTTGACGAATCGAAAGGCATGCCTGCGCAAGATGTTTGGACCGATATTGAGTCACTGAAATCGTGGATGGCGGAACGTCTCGGTTACCCCACCCAAAAACCAGAAGCCCTGCTCGTACGCATATTGAAAGCCTCGTCCAACGAAGGTGACGTCGTCCTCGATCCATTCTGCGGCTGTGGCACCACCGTGCAGGTTGCGCAGAAACTCAATCGGCACTGGATCGGAATCGACATTACCCATCTCGCCGTCGGTCTTATCAAGACTCGCCTCGACGACGCATTTGGACCTGAAATCGCCAATAGCTACGAAGTCATCGGCGAACCCGTAGACATTGCTGGCGCAAAGCAATTGGCATCGGAAAACAAATTCCAATTCCAGGCATGGGCACTCGGACTTGTGAAGGCACGTGTTGCGGACAGTGACAAACGAGGCGCGGACCGTGGCATCGATGGCCGGAAGAACTTCCACGACGACAACTCGGGTCAGACAAAGCAGATTATTTTTTCCGTCAAGGGCGGCCAGAACATCGGCGTCTCCGAGATTCGCGATCTGGTTGGTGTCCTACAGCGCGAGAAGGCCGAGATCGGCGTCTATATCTCTTTCGAGGAACCCACCAAGCCCATGCAGCGCGAGGCAGCCGAGGCCGGCTTCTACACCTCGGCCGACGGCTCGAAATATCCGCGCGTCCAGCTCCTCACCATCAAAGGCCTGATCGAAGGCACACAGCATCTCCAGCGCCCGCTCCACGTCCGCGACGTCACCTTCCGCAAAGCTCCCCGTTCCCGCCCCGACGCGGCCAAAAATCTTTCCCTCAACCTCACCGACGACGAGCCGTTCTGAACCGGCTTCGAAGCTGTCAAGTTTTTCCTTCTAACTCTCTCCATCCAGTCCACTTCCACGCCAAAACTCACTGCCCCGCTCCCGTACAATAGAAAGAGAGGGCTGTGGGGGAGACCTTCGCTCCAAGTGTCGCCGGCACAAACAAAGTATCGAGATACCTTAGGATCCTAAGTCCTTTGTAAGTGATACTTTGGCGAAAAAGTATAGGGGGGGGTACCCTCCGCGGGATAACTGGAGTCTCTGGTTTTGGGTCACGGTAGTTAAGGTCTTGGTCCTCGGCTCCCATGCGCTAGCAGGGGGGGCGGATCTCGCTGGAGGTGCCGCCGGCGGCGGGGATGTAGCACTTGAGGGTGTAGTCCATGACCATGCGGCCGGCGGAGAAACGGAAGCCCAGCGTGCGGATGGTGCGCTTCATGCGCTTGATCCAGCCGCGGGGCAGGCCGTCCTTGTCGCGGTTGTAATAGAGGGGGATGAGCTCGTCGCGCAGGACGCGGTAGAGGTCTTCGCCATCGCGCGTGTCGTGCACATCCATATCGGAGTGGGTGCGGCCTTTGCCGATGGCGAAGCCGTTGAGGCCGTCATAGGCCTCGGCCCACCAGCCGTCGAGGACGGAGAGGTTGAGGCCGCCGTTGAGCACGACCTTCTGGCCGCTGGTGCCCGAGGCCTCGAGCGGGCGACGCGGATTGTTGAGCCAGACGTCGACGCCCTGCACGAGATGGCGGCCGACGTTGATGTCATAGTCCTCAATGAAGACGAACTTGGCGGAGAATTCGGAGTCGCGCATGCGCTCGGCGATCTGCTGCAGGACGCGCTTGCCGGGCTCGTCATGCGGGTGGGCTTTGCCGGCGAAGAGGAACTGCACAGGCCGCTTGGGGTCATTGACCATGGCGGCGAGGCGTTCCATGTCCGTGAGCAGGAGGTTGGCGCGCTTGTAGGTGGCGAAGCGGCGGGCGAAGCCGATGGTGAGGGCGTCCGGCGAGAGGACCTTGGCGAGACGCTGCAGCTCTTCGGGGGTTTCGTCGCGGCGCTCGGCCTGCTCGCGCGCGCGGCGGCGTACGAAGTCAAGCAGGTGAGCTTTGAGGGAGAGGTGCGTCTCCCACAGCTCGCCGTCGTCGACGGTCTCGATCTCGTCCCAGGTCTGCGCGCGGGCGCTGGACTCCCATCCGGGGCGGAGGTGGCGATCGTAGAGGCGGCGCATCTGGGGCGCAAGCCAGGAACCGACGTGGACTCCATTGGTGACGTGGCCGATGGGGACGGCATCGACGGAGCGGCCGGGGTAGAGGTCCCACCACATGGCGCGGGAGACCTCGCCGTGGAGGGACGACACTGCATTGGCTCGGCGCGAGAGCTTAAGGCCCAGGACCGTCATGCAGAACATCTCTTGATTGTCGGTGGGGTGGACGCGGCCGAAGCCCATCAGGTTCTCGTGCGAGATGCCGAGCTGCTCACGCAGAGGGCCGAGGTGCTCTTCGATGAGTTCGGCGGAGAAGCGGTCGTGACCGGCGGGGACGGGAGTATGCGTGGTGAAGATGACCTCACGGGGAATCTGGCTGGCGGCGGCGTAGAAGTCGATGCCCTCTTCTTCCATGCGGTCGCGGATGGCCTCAAAGACGGCGAAGCCGCTGTGGCCTTCGTTGAGGTGGAGCACGCCGGGTGTGATGCCCATGGCCTTGAGGGCGCGGAAGCCGCCGACGCCGAGCAGGAGCTCCTGGCGGATGCGCACGCGGGAGTCTCCGCCGTAAAGGCGTGAGGTGAGTTCGCGGTCTTCGGGGGCGTTGCCTTCGACGTTGGAGTCGAGGAGGAGCAGGTCGACACGACCGACTGCGACACGCCAGACCTTGGCGCGGATGGTGCCGCCGGATTCGGTCCCGCCGCGGGTGTGAATCTCGATGACGACAGGCTCACCGTTGACGCCGATGGCGGGCTGCATGGGGAGCGCGTTGACGTCGGTACGGATGTACTCCTCCTGCTGCCAGCCGGCCATGTTGAGGCGCTGGAGGAAGTAGCCGTGACTGTAGAAGAGGCCGACGCCGATGAGAGGAATGTCGAGGTCGGAGGCGGACTTGACGTGATCTCCGGCGAGGACGCCGAGGCCGCCGGAGTAGATGGGGAGCGACTCGTGCAGGCCGAACTCGGCGGAGAAGTAGGCGACGGGTCGCGGGCGGAGGACGCCGGCGTGCGCGGCGCCCCAGGTGCGGTCGGCCGAGAGGTACTCGCGCTGGCGGCGGTAGCAGTAGTTGATGCGGCTGTGCAGGACGAGGGCGGTGGCGCGGCGCTCCAGCTCATCGAGGGGGATTTCGCCGAGCAGAGAGATGGGGTTCTGGTTGAGCTGGCGCCAGCGGATGGGGTCGAGATCGCGGAAGAGCGCGACGCACTCGGGGTCCCAGCTCCACCAGAGATTGCGGGCGAGCGACCAGAGACGCTCCTGCGCGGGGCCGATGAAGCGGTCGAGGGTGCGGGCCTCACTGACGATGGGCGCGACCTGAGCGGCGGCGTCGGCCAACATGCGGACCTCGTCGTCGCGGAAGACGCGGCGGTCGCGGGTCTGCACGATGAGGACCCCCTGCAGGATGCCGCGGTCGATGACGGGCACGCCGAGGAAGGAGTTGTAGTCCTCTTCGCCGGACTCCTTGAAGTATTTGAAGCGGGGATGGTTCTTGACGTCGTCGACGGCGACGGGGAGGACGGTTTCGGCCACAAGGCCGGCGAGGCCTTCATGCAAGGGCATGCGCAGCGTGCCGACGCAGCGCGGGCTGAGGCCGAGGGTGGCGGCGAGGACGAGGTTGGAGCGGTCGGGTTCGAGCAGGTAAGCAGAGCAGACATCGGAGCGGAAGCGTGAGGCGATGAGGGCGACGACATTCATCAGGGTGTCGGCGGGCCGGCTGGCGTCGCGGGCGAGATTGGCGATCTGTTCCAGGGTGAGGACGTGGTGTGCGGCGGTTGCTTGCATGGTTTCAGCCATCTGCGTGTTCCTTTGCGTGCGCTTCCGGTTAGCGATGCAGTTGTGGTTTGAGATTGCGACGATACCACAGCAGGGATGAAGAATTGATGGAGAAACGCACCCGCGTCGCGCAACGTTGCCGCGATCGGTACTGCGGAGGAGCGTACACTGGGAAGCCGGAAGCCCAGCACGTCCGGGCAGGAGCCAGAAGCGGCCGGGTGAGCTTCCATCCCACATCCCCTTTAACCGCAGTTTCCGCCGGGACGAGAGGCGCGTCGCGGAACCACGCGACGGAGTCGCAATGGACGCCTACGAATTCATTCAACTTAACGTCGACAGCGTTCCTCATCTTGAGGCGCTGATGCTGTTGTGGAACAGCCGGCCGGTGGGATGGACGTGCGAGGAGATGGCGTCGCGCCTGTATATCCCCTTTGAACGGGTGAGCGGCCTGCTGCGCGATCTGGTCCGTATCCAACTGATTACGGAATCCGAGACTGCGCCGTCAAAATTCAGTTATTATTCCCGTTCGAAGGAACAGGATGAGATGATGCCGCAGGTCGACGAGGCCTACCGGAGAGACTTGGTGCGGATTTCGACGATGTTGCACGAAAAGTCATCGCCGGCTCTGCGCGATTTTGCACGCGCCTTCCAGTTCAAGAGGCAGCGCGAATAGATGGCGACGGTCCTGATCCTGAGGTTCCTGACGACGCTGCTGTGCGCCGTGCTCCAGTTGCGGGCCTATGCCGACGTGCGCCGCCGGCTGCTGTTGTGGAGCGGCCTTTGCTTCCTTTTCCTTTCCCTCTCCAATCTGCTGGTGTTTTTCGACCTGAAAATCTTCCTGAGCACTGACCTATATAGCTGGCGGCTGGGCGCTACAGCCCTGGCGATGGTCCTTCTGCTTTATGGGTTGATCTGGGAGTCGCAATGAACGTCCTGACGCATTCGGTCCTGAATCCGATACAGCATCCGGTGCTGGACATCTTTCTTCTGGGATTTATCGGAAGC
This sequence comes from Acidobacteriaceae bacterium, assembly GCA_036511765.1. Lineage (GTDB taxonomy): Bacteria > Acidobacteriota > Terriglobia > Terriglobales > Acidobacteriaceae > Edaphobacter. The sequence continues at coordinate 5,254 of DATCBR010000387.1, forward strand.
TGTTCGCTGTGCGCCGCGATCTTCTTCCTGCGGTTCTGGCGGGACACTCGCGACCGGCTCTTTCTCGCGTTCGCGGCGTTTTTTGCCATTCAGGGAATGCTGGACATCTTTGCGCTGGAGCTGGGCCACCCCAACGAAGGCACCGTGACTTTGTTTGTGCTGCGGTTGCTCTCAGTGCTGCTGGTGCTGGGGGCGATCCTGCGCAAGAACATGGGCAAAGGCTGAAGCGCGCGAGTTGTTCTGTGCGGTTTTGCGAGGGGCTTGCGATCAACCATATTGCTCGACCTGCTGGAGCAGGGCGAGCTTGCGCGTGGGCGGCAGGAAGCTGGCCTCAACGGCGTTGGCGGCGAGTTCGCGCATCTGGTCGAGGGAAAAACCATACTCGCGGTGCGCGAGGATGTATTCGCCGAGGAGATCGGAGCCGAACATGGGCGGGTCGTCGGAGTTGAGCGTGACCATGAGGCCGGAGTCAAAGTAACGGCGGACGGGGTGGTCGGCGAGCGAGGCGCAGCAGCCGGTGCGGATGTTTGAGGTGATGTTGAGCTCGATGGGAATCTGTTTTTCGGCGAGGACTTCGATCAGGTGGGGGTCGTGTTGGGCGGCGAGGCCGTGGCCGATGCGTTCGGCGCCGATGTTGATGGCGGCCCAGATGCTCGCGGGGCCATCGATAGGGCCGCCGGACTCGCCGGCGTGGGCGGTGAGGCGGAGGCC
>DATCBR010000388.1:0-10050 GCA_036511765.1 Acidobacteriaceae bacterium
CGCGTGATGTAGTCGCGCCCACGCGCAAGGGCGTCGTTGACTGCGCGCGGCGAATGATCGTCCAGTTCGGTGTCGTAACGCTTGTCGCCGAGGAAGGTGGCGTACTCGGGGTCATGCTTGAGCTTGTCCTGCCAGATCTCATCCAGCAGGCGCGCGAGATCGCGGGGAGCGGTGGCGGAAGCGCCGGAGGCAGACGCGGTGGGGGGCTGAGCGCGTAGCGCGAGGCAGGGAAGCAGCAGCAGAGCGGCGGCGAGAAGGAGGCGCGCGGTGCGGAAGGCGGGTCGGCAAGACATAGTTTTCATGTTAGACCGCAGTGGCGCACAGAAAGCACAAGGCGGCCCGCTTGGCGGACCGCCATATGTGTAGTTGGAATCGAGGTCTACGCGGTCGTGGTTGCGCAGTATGCGTCGAAGGCGCGGGCCAGTTCTTCGGCGATGGCAGGCGCCGTCGAGGTTTCGATTGCGGAACGCTGCATCAGGTAGACGAGTTGGCCGTCGCGCAGGATGGCGATGGCGGGCGATGTGGGTGGATTGCCTGCCAGGTAGCCGCGGGCCTTCTCGGTCGCGTCGCGATCCTGGCCGGCGAAGACAGTGACGGCGTGCGTCGGCCTGGTGCCGTGCTGCATGGCCATGCGGACAGCAGGACGCATCTTGCCGGCGGCGCACCCGCATACTGAGTTCACGACGAGCATGGTCGTGCCGGGACGGGCCAGCGCCGCATCCACCTCTTCCGGCGTACGCGTCTCTTCAAAGCCGGCGCGGGTCAGCTCCTCGCGCATGGGAATCAACATGATCTCTGGATACATGGGAAATCTCCTTGGGAACGGTACGGCGTGGCCGTCTCTCCATCTTCGATTGTAGTCTATGGAGCGTGACGACTCACGCAGACGCCGCGCTCGCGCCATACACCACGCTTGGCGTTGGCGGGCCAGCAAGATGGCTGGTGGAAACGCAGAACGAAGACGAGCTGCTCGCGGCCGTGCGCTTCGCGCGCTCGCGCAGCGTGCCGTTCTTTGTGATGGGGGGCGGCAGCAACCTGCTGGTGTCGGACCAAGGGTTTCCGGGTGTAGTGGTCCGCGTGTTGGCGAAGGCTTTCGATCTTGAGCGTGATGGGAAGGGCGTTCGGATTCGTGCCGAGGCGGGCGGAGGTTGGGACGCGGTGGTGACAGCGGCGGTGGAGGCGGACGCGCAAGGGATCGAGTGCCTCGCCGGCATCCCCGGCTCTGTTGGTGGAACTCCGGTCCAGAACGTCGGCGCTTACGGGCAGGAGGTCGCCAGCACTATTGTTCGGGTCCGCGCCATCGATCTGGAATCGGAGAGGCCGGTCGAATTTACGCAGGCCGAGTGCGGCTTCACCTATCGCCAGAGCATCTTCAACACGACACATCGCGGCCGTTACGCGATTACACGGGTGGACTACGCGCTGACTCCGGGCGGCGCGCCGCACATTGAATACCGCGACCTGAAGCAGCATTTTGCAGGGAAAGGCGCGCCGACATTGCTGGAGACGGCAGCGGCGGTGCGTGCGATTCGGGCGCGAAAGGGAATGGTATTGTCACCCGACGATCCCGACTCCCGCAGCGCAGGGTCGTTCTTCAAGAACCCGATTGTGAGGGCGGAGGTTGTCAGGAAAATTGCGGCGATCAAGGGCTGCAAGGCGGAGGAGGTGCCGCAGTTTCCGGCTGGTGCGGCTGCTGCGCCGGGGTGTGTGAAGCTGTCGGCGGCGTGGCTGATGGAGCTTGCCGGGTTTCAGAAGGGCTACACCATGGGGAATGCCGGACTTTCAACAAAGCATGTGCTGGCGATTGTGAACCGTGGAGGAGCTACGGCGGCGGAGATTGTGGCGCTGCGCGACGCGGTGGTGGAGAATGTGCGGGCGAAGACGGGGATCGGGCTGGGGCAGGAGCCGGTGCTGGTGGGATTTCCTCGGGGAAAAGACCGAAGGGCTTAACACGGATTTACACCGATCAAAGGATTTTTGGGGATAAAGACAAAGGCAAGATCAGAGAGCTATGAGCTAAGAAGCCATAAGCGATAAGCCAAAGGCAAAGGCTTAAATGTCGATTTACACCGATCTCATCGATCTCAGCCATGAAGCTGGTTGAGAAGGCGCTGGCGTTCTTCGGAGAGGACGATCTCGACCGGTCCTTGGGCGATGACTTTGCCGTCGGCGATTTTGATGACCTCGGCGGCGAGCTGGAATGCTTCGGCGACATCGTGCGTGACGGAGAGGATGGAGACATCGCGCTTGGCGAGCCATGTTCGCATCTCGGGCAGGATCTCATCGCGTAGTGCGGTGTCCATTCCGGCGAATGGCTCGTCGAGCAGAAGCAGTCCGCCCCGGGCGGCCCAGGCCATCGCCCGGGCTACGTTGACGCGTTGCGCTTCGCCGCCGGAGAGAGCGCGCGGCAGTTTGTGTTGTAGATGGCCGAGGCGAAACAGAGAGAGGATTTCTTCTATCTCTGCGGGGCTGCGCACACGCCGCATGGTGAGATTGTCGCTGACGTTCCAGTGAGGAAACAGGCTGGGGGATTGTGGCGCGAGCGGAATTCGCCGGCTACGGGGTTCGATGTCCCTCGCATCCTGCGGGATGAGTCCTGCAATCACGCGCAGGATTGTCGATTTGCCGGAGCCTGATGGCCCGAACAGCACGGTCCATGGCTTGGTTAGCTGAAAATCCGCAGCAATGGCCAGCGCTCCCACACGATGGCGGATATTTACCGTCAAACGAAGGCCCTCCGGCGCTACCGGCTCAAGTCGATCAGTTTCAGCCAAGCAGCGACCTCCTGCTTGCGCCGCGCCAGTAGATTGCAATCAGCGTCAGCAGGCTAAAGACGAGCAGTACGCCGGCGGTGCGGTTGGCGGCTGCGTAGTTGAAGTCCTGCACCTGGTCATAGAGCGCGATGGAGAGGGTGCGGGTGGCGCCTGGAATGTTGCCGCCCAGCATCAGCACCACGCCGAACTCGCCGACAGTGTGGGTGAAGGTGAGGACGGCGGCGGCGATGAGGGAAGACTTTGCGAGCGGGAGCGTGATGGTGCGAAAGATGCGCAGTGGGGAAGCACCCAGTGTCGAAGCAACCTCGCCCAGCGCAGGATCGATGGCGCGAAAGCCCGCGACCAGCGGCTGCACCGCAAACGGGAGGGAGTAGAGCATAGAGCCGAGGACGAGTCCTGAGAAGGAGAAGGCGAGCGGATGGCCGAGGATGCGGATGATGAGGCGACCGGGCGCGGTCAGCGGGCCCAGTGCGACAAGAAGATAAAAGCCCAGCACCGTCGGCGGGAGAACCAATGGCAGCGCGACCACCGCCTGCGTCAGCGCACGTATCGCGCCCGCGCCGCTCGCGATCCACCACGCCAGCGGTAGTGCGATAGCCAGCAGCAGCGCGGTGGTGGTGAGCGCAAGGCGCAGGGTCAGCCAGAGGGCTTGTGAGTCCATTGCGGACAAGTGTATCGGGTGGATTGGGGTTTTCATTTCCCCAGGTGCCCAAAGGCGAGGCACCTGGGGCACCGGCAACTTCAATCGCACCCAAGCAGAGCTTGGATGGGGCACCCGGCACCTGGGCACCCACAGACCGAGTTGTGGTGCTACAGCACCGGGTCGAGCCCATACTTTGGCAGCGTCTGCTGCACCGCCGACGAGCGCAGCCAGTCGAGGAAGTGATGTGCGTCGGCTGCGTGCTGCGACTTCAGCATCACCACCGCGCACTGGCGGATCTCCGGATACGTCTGGGTTGGAATGCGGATGAAGGAGCCGACCTGCTGCATGTGCGCGGTCGAGGCGGAGGTCAGAGAGATCATTCCCAACTGCGCGTTGCCCGATTCCACGAACTGCGCCGTCTGCGCGACGTTCTCCGCCTGCACAATCTTCGGCTTCAGCGTGTCGTACAGCTTCATCCATGTAAGAGCGGCGACGGCGGCGCGTCCGTATGGCGCGTGCTCCGGGTTGGCGATGGCCAGCGAGGTGAACTTCGCCTGTCGCAATGTGTTCTGCGTGAGCGGCTGCAGGGGCGAGTCCTTGCGCGCCCACAGCACCAGCGCGCCGCGCGCGTAGGGCACCGGCGCAGGCGAGTCGGCCAGGTTCGCGGCGACAATCTGCTCCGGGAAGCTGTAGTCGGCGGCGAGGAAGAGGTCGGCGGGCGCGCCGTTCTGTATTTGAGTGGTCAGTGTGGCGGAGGAGCCATAGCTGGCGACGATCTTGATGCCGCTTTCGTGCTCGAACTGCTCGGCCAGAGCGGGCAGCACCGGCTGCAGGTCCGCGGCGGCGAGAATATGGATCTCGCGCGAGGCGGCTGCCTGTGCAGAGCAAGGGATGGGGGCGAGGGCGAGTGTGAGAAGAACGATGGTCAAGAGTAGACGAAAAAAATGCGGGGGTCCCTCGACTGCGCGCTCCGCGCTTCGCTCGGGATGACGGCAATTCAATTCGGCACGAACCCACCCAAGCGGAGCTTGGATGGGGCACCCGATTCGTTCTTCCCCAAAGCAAATGCGACCCAGCGGCAACTTTCCGGTCATGGAGGTCCTTTCATTCCACCGCATTACAATAGGCTAAAGAGAAAGCATGAGTTCCACACACCAATTACGATGCATTGGCTGCGGTGCGCGTATCGATGCCGCCTCGGCGGCCAGCGACTTTCGCTGCCCGGACTGCCAAGGGCTGTATGAGGTCATCTATCCATGGAGTCCTGGGGCGAGCGCGGGCCAGGCGGCGACGGCCACCCCGGTCCGGCTGCCCAACCCGATGGGGCTGCGCTCCCGCTGGCAGGAGCTTCGCACCTCCACGCTGCCGATCGACCAGAGCGGCGTCTGGCGCTTCCGCGACCTGCTTCCCATTCTGGACAATTTCGACCACGTCGTCACCCTGCGCGAGGGCAACACACCGCTCTACGAGATGCCGCGCGCCGCTGAGCTGGCGGGCGTAGATTGGCTCCTCGCCAAGCACCAGGGCATGAACCCGACTGCGTCCTTCAAGGACACCGGCATGACCTCGGCCATCTCTGTTGCGGTGGAGCGCGGCTTCCGCTGGGTGGCCTGCGCGTCGACGGGGAATACGTCGGCTGCCATGGCTGCCTACGCCGCCCGTGCGGGTCTCAAGTCGATTGTCTTCATTCCCGAGGGCAAGATTGCCTGGGGCAAGCTCTCACAGTCGATGGACTACGGCGCGCTGACGGTGCAACTGAAGACGGACTTCGACGGCTGCGTGCGCCTGCTGACCGAGCTGGTGCGGCGCTTCCCGATCTACCTGCTGAACTCGGTGAATCCGTATCGTCTGGAAGGGCAGAAGACGCCCGCGATGGAGATCATGGAGCAACTGGAGTGGCAGGTGCCGGAGCACATCGTCGTCCCCGGCGGCAACCTCGCCAACTCGTCGGCGCTGGGTAAGGGCTTCGAGGAGATGAAGCACATCGGCCTCATCCCGCGCGTGCCGAAGATCAGCATCATTCAGGCCGAGGGCGCCAACCCGCTGTATCGCTGGTACAACGACGCCAGCCGCGAGATGAAGCCCGTCACGGCCGAGACCCGCGCCACCGCCATCCGCATCGGGAACCCCGCAAGCTGGCGCAAGGCGGCGCGCGTTATTGAAGAAATGCACGGCTGGTGCGAGCAGGTCTCCGAGCAGGAGATTGCGCTGGCGAAGGCGGAGATCGGCGCGGAAGGCATTGGCTGTGAGCCTGCGTCTGCCGTCACCCTCGCCGGCCTCAAGAAGCTGGTCCGCGGCGGCCGCGTGGCCAAGGGTGAGCGCGTGGTGCTGATCCTGACGGGACATACTCTTAAAGACTCGCAGTACACCATCGACTACCACCGCGGCGAACTGCTCACCGAGGCCGAGATGGCATCCGCCACTCCCGCCGAGCGCGCGCGGCACGCCGAGCTGCGCAAGGCGCCCATCGTGCTCGAAGCCGATGAGGCCGTGGTGCTGCGCACGCTGGAAGCGCGGATGGTGGCGTCGGAATCAGTCGTCCCCGTATGACGGCGGAAATCTCGCCAGCATTCATAACTTCCGGTTTGCCGGTGGTTCGCCCGGAACACCTTTCTGTGGTAATCTTCGCCGCATGAAGAGCATATCTCTTGCCCTTGTACCGTTGGCACTTCTCCTCACTGTGGGTGGTCGATGCCAGCCTGCCCCACCATCGAGCGCGGCCGCATCCCCTCAAGCCCAGACTTACCCCGGGCCGTTTGATCGTGAAGGCGCAACCAAAGTTTTCGAGAACGACCGCGTTATCGTTTGGGACGTGTCCTGGTTGCCGCGCGCCTATCCCACACACCACCACAATTACGATTATGCCGGCGTGTATTACGCCAGCGGCGATCGGGTCATCGTGTCTCTGGATGGCGCGCGCAGGCCAACCCACACCAACGCCTGGGATACTTTCTTTATCCGTAAGGGCGTCACCCACAGTGAAGAAGGCGCTAGCACGGATCCGCTGCGGGCAGTATTCCTTGAGTTGAAGGAACCCGCGCCGGCGGGCGCCGCGGACACCGCCTCCACAGGGCTCGGCAAAAAGGTCCGCGAGAGCGATCGCCTGGTCATTTGGGAGGACATTGCCGCGCAGGATACGCAGCCACCGGCGCACCGGCATGAAATGGATGCCGTGGCCGTCGCCTTTACTACAGGTCAGAAACCACGGATCACGTTCGTTCCGCGCGGCACCGTGGACCACGGGGAGGAGACCGCTGGCGCGGACCGGGCATATTTCTTTGAGCTGAAGTAAGGACGCGGTTAGTTAGGTTGCTGATCGAGGTCGGCGCCAGAATCAAGGCGACTTCTAAACAGCGATTCCGTACCATGCAGGATCACCTCTGCTTGCGTCTTCAGGAGAGCGAGTACCAGTGCGGAAATTTGCTTTCGGAACCGAGGAAGGTGCTACTGCCCGTATTGTCGCCGATACGGAAACTGAATCCCTGCCAATTTTCAAATAGTCTAGCTTAAGGGCACGGCTTCAGAGCCTGTCCTGAGCGAAGTCGAAAGGATGGCGTAAAGAGCTGCTTACGAGTGCGGCTTCAGCCGCCGAGGTCACTTTCTGGATCGTACGATCACATCTGAAAGCCGCGCCGAACAAAGCGCTCCCCGGGAAACACCCCCCGTCCGCCTCATCCTGCCTGCGACCTCGGCGAACCTCGGCCCGGGGTTCGACTCCGTAGGCCTGGCGCTAGCGCTGACGCTGACCATCGATGCCCGCGTCTCTGAGCCTCCATCCAACGCCGCACCCGCCGCGTCGCCGCTCACCATTGAAGCTACCGGCCGCAACGCCGACCGCGTCTCCCGCACCTCGAACAACATGATCTTCGAGACGTACCGCGACGTGCTCGAACATGCAGGCCGCCCGGTTCTCCCACTGCATCTCCACATCCAGAATGAGATTCCCCTCGGCATGGGCTGCGGCTCGTCGGCCGCCGCGCTGCTGGCCGGAGTCCTGCTGGCCAACCACTTCGGGGCGCTGGGCTGGCCAATGGCGACATGCATCAATGAGGCATCGCGGCGCGAAGGCCACCCGGACAATGTCGCCGCCTGCGCGCTTGGTGGCTTTACGGTCTCGGCGGTGGATGAATCGGGCGCCGTGGTGGCTGCCACCTGCGGGGCCGGCCTGCCCTGGAAGCTCTTCCTTGCACTGCCTTCTACCTCGCTCGCCACGGAGCGCGCGCGGGCGTTGCTGCCTTCCGCTTACAGCCGGGCGGACGCTGTCGCGAACCTCCAGCGAGTCGCGCTGCTGGTGTCGGCCTTCGCTCAGGGCCGCGGCGACCTCCTGCGTATCGCCATGCAGGACCGCCTGCACCAGCCCTATCGGATGGAGGCCTGCCCGCTGCTGCCGCGACTGCTGCCGCTGGCCGGAGAGCCCTGCGTGCTCGGGGTCGCACTCTCGGGTGCCGGGCCGGGCGTGCTCCTGATCGCCCCGCAGGATGCCGATGCGGACCGGCTGGCCACCCGCATTCGGGCCGCTGCCGGCGACTCCGGCCTGGAAGTTGTCGAGACGGCAATTCGTGCTGGAGCCGAGCAGGTGTTGCTCAAACAGTAATTACAGCAATCGTTTGCGGAAAATAAGAAAACCTTTGCTTTTAGGAATCGGCTGCTGATCGCTCCGGGCATTCGCGGGGCGAAAAATTACTCTAGTCATCCTCCAAGACTCTTTACTTTGCGGTCGACCAACGCATAGTATTTCCGCGTGTGCAGTTCTGGGGAGGGCTGCTACGCCGCCCGCTGTCCCAGCCAAACGGCTGGCGGCGGGCGTTAATCGTTAAGGCCGCCATCGATTCTTAAGGCCGGGGTTAATCCTAAAAAGGCCCAAACTGCGCCAATCCCGCCGCCGAGTCCTCTACACACCCTCTCGCATCTATTATGGAAGCAGCATTGCAACGCCTACGTGCCTCCCGGCACAGTAGCGGGAGGGATTGAAACGTTATGGCAGGTGAGTTTGTAACGGCGGTCAACGACGCCGATTTTGAAAAGGAAGTTCTTCAGTCCGAGCAGCCAGTGCTCGTCGACTTCTGGGCCGCGTGGTGCGGCCCGTGCCGCGCGCTTGCGCCCGTGGTGGATGAGGTGGCCTCGCACTACAACGGCAGGCTGAAGGTGATGAAGATGGACGTGGACGCCAACACGGCCACGCCCATGCGCTACGGCATACGCGGCATCCCGGCGCTGCTGCTCTTCAAGGGCGGCAAGGTGGCAGAGCAGATCGTCGGCTATGTGCCCAAGGACACGATCGACAAGACCATTGCGAAGGTGCTGGTCTAACCTCGGAAACAGATCTTGGGTCAAAGACGCGCGAGAAGAATCGAGAAACGTGTAGAAGAGTAGCGACACGCGCACCAGAAAAAGTTTGCCTGCGAGAGACGCCCGGCGGTGGCCCTACACTTGCCGGGCGTTTTCGCGTTGGGCTATTTCATTACGCGCCTACTTCACGACGCTTAGCGGAACCTCAACTACGCCCATCTGCTGCGATGGCTCATCGATCACGCCCGCGCGGACAGAGAGTGCGCCCGGCGGCAGATCGATCTCCATCGGCACCACGAATGGCTTTTGCAGGAAGCCAGCTACCATCTCCGGCTTCAGAACAAAGCTGCGCTTCTCGTCCAGCGAGTTCAACACCCGCCCCTGGACGTCGTAGGCGGCGATGGCAAGCTCGAAGGACGCTTTGCGTGAGCCGTCCGGCAGTTCTGCGAGCGTGATCTTGTCGCGGGGGAGATCGAAGGCAAAGCTGTAGCGGACGAGCGGCTTGCCTTTCAGATCAGGATTGAGCGATCCGATTACGCCTGGTTTCGCGGGCCCGCTTGAGGGCAGTGCGCGGACTGCGAAGACTGTCTGGGTAGCAGCTGGTGCGCCGTAGCCCATGGCAATGTGAAACGGGTCTTTGGGCTGGACAGGCTTGCCGTGGTCCTTCTTTGTGTCGAGGACTGGCCCGTCGAGGTCCAGCGAGGTATAGCCCTTCCGGTACTCCAGTTGCAGGCCGGGCCGATCCACCTTCACCTCGATGGTGTGATATTTGCCGTCATATTTCTCGAGCGGAGGAATGTAGGAGAGCGCGTAGTAATCGGCGCCGCTCGCGGTATCTTCCTGCAGAGCGCCAAGCAGATCGTTATTGTAGTGCGCCTTGCCGCCAGTCGATTTCGCTAAATCTTCCAGCGCCTCGTAACCGCCGGACGCATTGTTATCGTCATTTTCTCCGACGGAATTGATGGGATATACCGCAACGCGTTCCGCTGTAAGCCGTCCATAGACTGCCTGCATCTGCCGCTTGAAGTCGCTGAGGCAGGAGAGGTTCTGTGATTGTCCGAATGGTTGATAGTTCACCAGCCAGGGAACTCCACGTGTGAACCAGAGCAGGTTCTTTCGTCCCGCGACGCCGGCGACAAAGAGAGTCATCTGGTTCAGGGCGTTCAGGGCCTGCGCGCTTTGGAAGTTCATCGCGTTGCACAGGAACGTGTAGTTCGGTCTCTCACGGGGTAGCCCCGGTACAGCAGAGCTTTGCGGAGGCTCCCAGATGCTCTGCGGCACTCGCTGGTAGGCGACGGAATTGATCGCAGCCAACAACAGCTCCCGGTTGGAGGTGAAGCCCTG
>DATCBR010000389.1:0-4296 GCA_036511765.1 Acidobacteriaceae bacterium
TAGCGGAAGGTGACGGTGTCGTCAGGATTGACCTGGTGACTTTGAAAGGCGAGAGGGGCGGGCGGACCCTGTGCGGCCGCGCTGAGGGAGGGCACCGCGGCGCCGAGGGAGAGGAGGAGAGCTGCTAGAACGAGTGGTCGAGACATGCGGCAAAGTGTATCGCAACGAAGTAACCGCTTGCATCTCGGCGGAAGATGCAACGTGGTTTTCACGAGAAATGGGGGAGACAAAAACGTATGCTCGATCAGCCGGTGTTGCGGAGACCCGCGCTGATCCCGTTGATGGTGGCGGTAATGGCGCGGTCGAGTTGGTCGCTGCTTTCGCCACCTCGCTTGCGACGCAGCAACTCGAGTTGCAGGAGGCTCATGGGATCGACGTAGGGATTACGCAAGCGGATGGAGTTTGCGAGGACCCGATTGGTCTCCAGCAATTCGGTCTGCTGCGTGACCGCGAGGACCATTTCCTGCGTTAGGATGAACTCGGTTTCGAGGGTTGTGAAGACGCGATCACGCAGGGCTGCGTCTTCGACAAGCGAGGCGTAGAGGCGTGCAATGCCGAAGTCTGCCTTGGCGAGGGCCATCTCCACGTTGCGAATGATGTCGATGAACAGTGGAAAGCCGCGGGCCATCTCCTGGAGTAGTTCGAGACCGTCCGGATGCGTGCGGGCGAACTGGTCCAGTGCGTTGCCGACGCCAAAGTAAGCGGGCACTACGTGGCGCGATTGCATCCAGCCAAAGACCCAGGGAATGGCTCGCAGATCGGCCATGCTGCGACGGGCTGCAGCCTTGCCGGAGGCACTCGCGTCGGCGCGCTTGGCGGGGCGCGAGCCGATGCGAGCATGCTCGAGCTCGGCTACCGGCGTTGCCTGCTCGAAGTAGGTGAAGACCTCGGGATCGTCGACGAGGTTCTCGGTATAGAACGCGAAGGACGTCGCGGAAAGCTCATCCAGTGCGGCCTCCCAGCGGGGGAGGATTTCGCCGGTGAGTTGAGGCACGGAGTCGGTTCCGGCAGCAACGCGTGCGGTGACGTCGGGGCGCGCGAGGGCGTCCAGCGAGGCTGCGATCATCAACTCGAGGTTCCACTCTGCGAGCACTACATCTGAATACTTCCAGTTGAGGACTTCGCCCTGCTCGGTGAGCCGCAGCTCGCCGGTAAAACTATCCAGCGGCTGGGCAAAGATCGCGCGATGGGTTGGGCCGCCACCACGGCCTACGGTGCCTCCGCGGCCATGGAACAGACGCAGCATAACGCCACACTCGCGAGCGACTTCGTGCAGGGCGCGGTGGGCCTTCCAAATCTCCCACGTGCTTGTGATCATGCCGCCATCTTTGTTGGAGTCGGAGTAGCCGAGCATCATCTCCTGCTTGCCACCCCACGCAGCGAGGAGAGGCTTATAGGCGTCGCTCGACCAGAGGTCACGGCAGATCGTTGGCGCATGGCGGAGGTCTTCAATCGACTCGAAGAGCAGCACCGGCTGCAGGCCGGGGTCGTGCTCGCCGTTGGCGGTCGTGCCACCTTCGACTGCGACGCCTTCATGGCAAGCAAGCTCAACGACGTTCAGCGCATCCTCTACAGCGCTGGCACCGGAGACGACATACTGCGTAATCGCGCCGGGGAGGGTCCGCTTCAAGTTAGCAATCGCGCGGAATGTTTCGAGGACTTCCTGAGTTTGTTCGGACTCCTTTCCGGCTGACAGATCAGCGAGCGCCGCTGTGTGCACCTTGGCGTGCTGGCGAATATCCAGCGTCTGGAGATGCAGGCCGAAGGTTCGCACGGTGAGCAGCATGGGGTCGAGAAAGAGTTCGGCGAGGCGCTCTCCGTGGTTGGCGGCGAGCGATTCGCGCAGCAGCAGCAGGTCTTCGAGCAGTTCCACCTGCGTTTCGTAGTGCGGCAGCGTGGCGGTGGTTGCGAGCGCAAGGTTGCGATGCATCGTGGAGGGGGGCACGCCGCCGAGCCGCAGCGTAATGCAGGCCAGTTGCAGGCGAACTGCCTCCGTCGGGAAACGATCCGCGAAGGGGGTGGTGTGGCCCGCGGAACGGAGCTGCGTGAGGTACGTGTCGAGGCGATGCCGCAACGCGGGAGAGATGGTCGCCTGGCGCGTGGACATGGCGAGCTGCTCGAATAGGTCCTTCAACTGCGCAAGGTAGTAGTCGTGGAGCAACTCGCGTGACATGGCGAGCGACTCGGCCGTGGTGTCAGCGGTGACAAACGGATTGCCATCGCGATCGCCGCCAATCCAGGAACCGAAGCGGACCACGATGGGAAGCGTGGCGAGCTGGGTGGGCGCGGGGCTGGCGTACTCTGCGTCGAGGGCGCTGGCGATTTCAGCGTAGAGCACAGGGATGGTCTCGAAGAGCGAGGCGTCGAAATAGTCCAGCGCCATGCGGACTTCATCGCGCACGGTGGGCCGGGCATGGCGAACGTCGTCGGTTTGCCAGAGCGCCGTGATCTCGGCGAGGAGCGAGGCTTCGATGGACTCGAGCTGCATGGCGGGGACGGGAATGGCGTCGAGCTGTTCGAGCAGGTCGGAGATGCTGCGCCGCTTGAACATGACGCTGCGGCGCGCCACCTCCGTGGGATGCGCTGTAAACACCGGCGTGATGCAGACGCGGCCAAGGAGTGCCAGCGCCTCTTGACGCGAAACACCTGCTGCGCGGAGGCGTCGCAAGGTGCCGCGGAGACTGCCTCGCTGCGGCGCGACTGAAGCATCGAGCAGGGCCGAGCGCCGCCGACGCTTGCGATGATTTGTCTCGGCGAGATTGATGAGTTCGAAATAAAACGCGAAGGCACGCGCGAGGAAAAACGCGGTGCGAGGATCGGAAGAGATCTTGTGGGTGACAGACTGCGCTTGATCCAGATACGCGAGGCCGGCAGCGAGATCGCCCCGCGCGTCGGACTCGCGGCGTGCGATCGCGGTGCGTCGCAGATCTTCCACCGCATCAAAGACGGGACGGCCGGCCTGCTCGCGCAGGACCTTTCCGAGCAACGTGCCCAACGAACGAATGTCGCGGCGCAGCGGAGCTCCCTTGCGCTCACCGGAGCGGGCTTCAAGTTCTGCAAGTCGATCAGACCAATGGGTCGGTGTCCACAAAGAGGGCATAGGTGATTATCGCCCAGAGTTGCGCGTGGCTCTAGTGCGTCGTCGCTGGGACCTCGGCGGAGCTCGCCCGCGGGCTCGGGTGGTTCGGTCCAGAGCAGCACCGACTGCGGGAGGGCCAGGACGTAGATGAGGAACATGCACGTCGCAACACGCAAGAAAATTATTTTGTTATGTATGGAATGACTAGGAGGCGGTCTTGAGGGAGTCCGAATAGATCGACAACTGTGCGAAGGCGGCCCGCACGAGCGGGGCTTCGAGGCCGTGGGTGCGGCCGCGGGCGAGAAGGTCGCCGAGGATGTGGTCGGCCTCTACGGGTGCGCCCTTCTGGAGGTCGCGATACATGGAGGCGGTCAGGGGGGAGCCGGGTTCGGTGAGGCGTTTCATCATCACGGCGTGGAACTTTTCGTCGGGGGGATAGCCGTTCGCGATGGCGATCGCGACGCATTCGGCGGCGATGGCGCGGGCGGTTTCGAGCCCTCCGGGGGCTGCTTCGACTGCGCCGACCGAGCCACGGAGCAGGCAGGTGATGGCTCCCATGGCGGCGAGGAGGGTCCACTTCTGCCACATGAAGGCGAGGATGTCGGGCTTTAGATTGGCCTCGAAGCCGGCGTCGCGGAAGGTTTCTTCGATGGCGTTGATGCGCGGGGTGATGGTCTTGTCGCGTTCGCCGAAGTTGAGATCGTGGAGCTTGCCGAGCGAATGGATATGGCCCTCGGCGTCCATGTCGCCGATGATCTGGACGGACCCTCCGACGACGCAGTGCTCGCCGAAGCGGGCATCGAGCGCGTCCATGTGGCGCATGCCGTTGAGGAGCGGAAGGAGGTTGGTCTGGGAGCCTACGGCGGGTGCGAACTCATCCATCGCCGCGTCGAGCGAGTAGGCTTTGGTGCTGACGATGATGAGGTCGAAGGTGGTGGGATTTGCCTTCAGATCTTCGGCGGTGAGGAGTTTCGGATGCACGGTCACGTTGCCGTAGGGATCGAAGATCTGGAGGCCGGCGTGCTGCAATTGGGCAGCACGCGCTGGGCGAACGAGGAAGGTGACGTTGCGGTCGGCGGCGGCGAGCTGGCCGCCGAAGTATCCTCCAACTGCGCCGGCTCCAATGACGAGAATCTTCATGTTGTCTCCAAATCCAAGGTTAGGCGATGCTTTGTTCTTCGAGTTGCATGGCGAGGTCTTCCCACTCGGTGGTGCGC
>DATCBR010000390.1:0-5882 GCA_036511765.1 Acidobacteriaceae bacterium
TCGATAGTTGGACGCTTCAGAGTGGATTATACAAATGCGTCAAGGGGAGGACGGCCAGGCAGACTCGTAGACTGGTTCGCTTCCCTGCTAAAGCTCGCTTCCCTGCTAAACTTGAGGCATGCGCAGCTCGGCTCCATGGAAGATCGTGATTGCAGTCCTGGTCGTGGTGGGAGCGATCGGCTGGCTCACCTGGACAGCCGTCGACCAGAACAAGGAATACTACGTCACCATCGGCGAGTTGAACGGGCTGGGCGGCAAAGCATATAGCAGGCACCTGCGCGTGGCGGGCAACGTGAAGCCTGGAAGCATCGAGCGCAACGGGCCCAACGCCACGTTTGTGCTGCTGGAGCAAGGGCGGACGCTGAAGGTGAGCTATCAGGCAGCTGAGCCGCCGCCGGACACCTTCAAGGATGATGCGCAGGCTCTGGCGGTTGGGACGTATGGCCGCGACGGCGTCTTCCATGCAACACAACTGCAAGCCAAGTGCGCGTCGAAGTACGCTCCGGCCAAGCCCGGCGAGATGCCTGCACAGCCTGCGGCAGGCGCGAACAACACGGCGATGCTGCAGCCGGCCAAATAAGCAGTGCTTCCTCCATTCCAGGCATGAGCGACGCAGCCAGCGCGAACGGAACCAGCAGCGCGATGGCGGCGCAGCTTGAGGACGTCTCCAAGCTGTATGGGAGCTTTGCAGCGCTGAAGCGTGTAACAGTGCAGTTTCCGGCAGGCTCGTCGACGATGATCGTGGGCGACAACGGCGCAGGCAAATCGACGCTGCTGCGCATGGTGGCCGGGCTGATTGTGCCTTCGATGGGCAAGGTGTTGACGTTTGGCGATGCACCGCATCGGCAGAGGAGGCGCATTGCGTACATGAGCCATGACACCATGCTGTACGACGAGCTGACAGCGACGGAAAACCTGCGATACTTTGCCTCGCTGGAGAGCGATGCAGGCATGGGATGCAATTGCACCGCGTCGTCCGAAATGGCCCTGCGCGCTGTAGGACTGGACCCAAAGCTGACGCGTCCGGTGGGACAGTATTCGCAGGGCATGCGGCAGCGCGCTTCGCTGGCGCGCGTGCTGCAGACCGACCCGGAACTGCTGCTGCTGGATGAGCCGTTCTCCAACATGGACGTGGAATCGTCCCGGAAGATGGTGGAGTTGCTCACGGACTTCCGAACGTGGCCGCTGAAGGACCAGGCTCACGGAAGCGGCGCGAGCAACAAGACGCGGACGATCATCCTGACAACGCACCAGCCAAAGCTGGCTGAGAGGCTGGTGGAACGCACACTGACGATGAAGGCAGGCGCGCTGGTGTCGGTCACGTCAGGAACGGACGCGACTGGGGCCGCACAAGCTGTCGCGCGAGAGGCCGAGTAGATGGGGCAGGCAGGCAAGACGAACGCGGCGCGGCTGCTCGACTCGCTCGGCATTCAGTACGAGGTACGAACGTACGAGGTCGATCCGGAGTACCTGTCGGCCACCACCGTAGCACGGAAGATTGCAATGCCCGTGGAGCAGGTATTCAAGACACTGTTGACGCGAGAGATTGTAACGAGTGGACAAGCGCGGTACTTCTTCGCCGTGATCCCTGGCGATGCGGAGCTGGACCTGAAGAAGGTTGCGCGGGTCGCGGACGTAAAGAAGATCGAACTGGCGTCGCTCAAGGACGTAGAGCCGCTGACGGGTTATGTACGCGGCGGGGTGACGGTGATGGCTGCAAAGACGGCCTTTCCGGCGTATGCGGACGGGACGATCGAGCTGTTCGACGCGATCTCCATCTCAGCAGGACTGCGGGGTGTGCAGTTGGTGATGGCGCCGGCGGATTATCTGCGGGCGACGGAAGCGGAGATCGCGGACCTGACCAAGGCAGCGCGTGTAGCCGAGGGGGGAGCATGAGCTACGCCCGGCATGTCTGGAGCCACCTGAAGAAAGACCTGCGGCTGGAGTGGCGATCGCGCGACTCTGTCAACGGCGTGCTGTTCTTCTCGCTGCTGGTCGTGGTGGTGTTCTCGCTGGCATTCGATCCCACGGCTGCCATGTCGCGCGAAATCGCGGGCGGAGTGGTGTGGGTGGTGCTGCTGTTTGCGGCGACGACGGCGCTGAACCAGAGCTGGACCCGCGAGTTGAAGAACCATGTGCTGGAGGCGCAGCGGATGTTGCCGGCGCCGGCTTCGGCACTGTTCCTGGGCAAGGCGCTGGCCAACATGCTGTTTGTCACGCTGGTGGAGGCCGTGTTGGCGCCGCTCTTCGTCATCTTCTATAACCTGCATGCCCTCGGGCAGGGGTGGCTGCTGTGGGCAGTAATGCCCCTGGGGACGTGGGCGCTGGTGTGCAACGGGACCTTCTTCGCGGCTCTGGGCCTGCGGACGCGCAACCGGGAGATGCTGCTGCCGCTGGTCCTCTTCCCTATATCGATTCCGGCGTTGCTGGGAATGATGCAGGCGACGACGGCCATTCTGACGGGAGAGTTCGAGCCGGCTCAATGGATCAGGCTGCTGATCGCGTACAACCTTGCGTTCACGACCGCGTGTCTGCTGCTGTTCGAGACGGTGTTGAACGCCGAGTAGCGGATGCGGCTGCTTGGTACCCTGTGCGATGTTCGTGCACGGCAGTCCCAATCTCCAACTCCCCGCACCAGTCGCGATTCGTTGGCGGTACACTGAGGGGACGATGGGCCGCTCTCGCATTCTCGGACCCTTGGCCGCCGCCTGGTTTCTCCTGACACTGGCGGCGATCGTGATTGCGACCAGGATGGCGCTGGTGGATGCGCCAACCGATGCGCTACAGGGAAATGTCTTCAGAATTTTCTTCTACCATGTGCCGCATTCCATGCTGAGCCTGGTGTGGCCGTATGTGAATCTTGCGGCTTCCGTAGGATTTCTTTACTGGCGGCGGCGCGATCCTCTGATGGCCCTGAACGCCGATGCGTTGGCAATCGCATCGGCGGAAGTGACCCTGGTGTACGCGACCATCTGCCTCGCAACCGGGATGTTGTGGGGGCGCGTGGAGTGGGGCATCTGGTGGACATGGGACGCGCGGCTGACCAGCATGTTGCTGCTGTGGCTGCTGTATGTGAGCTACATGATGCTGCGCAAGTTGTCGGCGACGGGACAGACGCAAACGCTGGCGGCGGTGCTTTCCATTTTCGCGGGCATTGATGTGCCGATCGTGTACATGTCGATCCGCTGGTGGCGAACGCAGCATCCAGCACCCGTTTTCATGTCCGGCGATCCGGATGCGGGTGTGGACAAGAGCTATTACCCTGCCTGGGAGGCGAACATTATTGCCTGGGCGATGTGGGGGTTGCTGCTGTTGGGGATTCGATACGCCCTGGAGCGGAGACGGCAGGAACGGGAGCAGGACGCCGCATTGAAGGCGATTGAAGATTCCCTGGAGTTCACGCGATGAAGCTGAGCTGGATGTTCGGTCCGACGATGGAGCAGCGGCACCTGCTGTATGTGTACGTCCTGGTGTGGGTGGTGCAGGGTGGGTATGCGGCCTGGATTGGCTGGCAGTTGTGGCGGGCTCGACGCCAGGAGCGACCGTAGCTGCCACAGGCCTTGACCTGTTCCGTCTCTTAACAAAAAAGCAACGAAGCCGTCGAGCGTATGCCCGGCTTCGTTGTCCGAGGATTGTGTCAGTGATGCGAGGTTTCAGGCTTTCGCCCGCTCCGCGCTTGTTGGCGTAAAACCGGCGCTTCGGGTAAAGTTTCGCTCTGGGCGGTGGATTGTTCGTAAAAATCCATTCGATCCGAAACAGGTAGGCTGTGCAGTGTCAGATTGACGAGTATTGGGATCGGATCTTCGTTGGCTGTCACACCAGCATTTCAAGGTGCAAATGCTCTAGACTCGCCTTGGTGATTCTTTCCAGCAACAACATGGCACGCGCGCTGCGTCTGGGCATGTGCACGGCAATGAGCGTGGCTTGCCTGGCGTCGGTTGCCTGCAATCGGCATCCCTTCCCTGTCGCTCCGCCCGGGTATCGGGAGTTTGCGTACGTGTCGAACGGTGGGTCGGATACGGTCTCCGTGCTGGACCTGGTGAACCTGCGACAGGACCGGACGTTGCAGGTAGGCGGACACCCGAGTGGCATGGCAGTGAATCCCCACCGGGATGAGGTTTACGTCGTCAACACGCCCGCCGGGGCAGTCGACGTGATCGACACGGACTCGAACCGGGTGGTCGCTACCATCCCAGTCCGCAAAACGCCGTATTTTGTCGACGTCGACGCCGAGGGAGCGCGCGCGTATGTGGCAAACAGCGGATCCAATTCGGTGAGCGTAATCGATCTGATTGCGCGGCGGGAGGTGGGTGTGGTCGACACGGGCGGCCAGCCCGGAGTGGCGCGCATCTCCGCCGACGGACGCAGTCTTGTTGTCTCGAACCGCGGCAGCGGAAGCGTATCGGTCTTCGGGGTCGAGCCGCTGCCGAAGAAAAGCAAAGTCACTCTTGGACTCCCGATTCTGGGTGAGAAGCGCGACTCCTTTCGTAAGATTCCCCTACCCAGGCTCCGTGCGACCTTCGCGGGATGTCCGGGAGCGACCGATATCGCGATCCTGCCTTACTCGACGAAGGCATTTATTGCGTGCTCGGGCGGGCATCATGTCATGGCCGTGGCGCTGGCGCAGCCTGCGGACTCCCTGGCGGTAAAGCAGAACCCTTCGCTTGGTGTGGACCATCTGCTTGCGCTGCTGGACGTTGGGAAATCGCCGGTACATCTGGCAATGAAACCGGACGGCGGGCAGATATTTTGCGCGAACTTCGACTCGGACTCCATCTCGGCGATCGATACCGAGAGCAACGAGGTAACCCGCACAGACGCCATCGCCGATGGACCCGTGCGCGGAGTCGTCAGCAGCGACGGAAGCACCCTGTGGATCGCGAACTTCAACGCTGATTCCATCAATCTGTGGTCAATCGATGACAGCGCCTCGCTCGGCGGAGTGCGTACAGGCCGCGCGCCCGATGCGCTAGCGTTCTCCGCTGACGGACATCTGCTGCTGGCGGCTGACGCAAAATCGGGCGATGTGGCTGTGATCCGAACCCAGGACAAGAACGGACCGGAGTTGTTTACGATGTTGCCGGCAGGGGCCTCGCCCAATGCAATCGTGGTAAAGGCCATGCGGGGCAAGCCGTAGGACTGCTCAGTTGGCGATAACCATGGAGGCCGTGCTGCTCATGTTCAGTGTCTGGCTGGACATGAAAGGGACGGTGAACGGGAAGGCATAGGAGACCTTGATTTTCACCAGGTCGCCAGGGTTATTGCAGGCAGCGGAAGGAGTGCAGGTAGCGCCGGCAGTGGGGTATGTGTCCCAGGTAGTGGTTGTGGTGAGCAGAGTGCTGTTGATTCCCGGATAGCCGATGGCCCGCGCATAAGTCTGCACGCTGGCGTTGGTGGAAACTGGACTGCTGGAAGACGATCCGTGCACGATGGCATAGCGGACAGTCTCGCGCGCTGCCTCCGAGACATAGTGATAGGTGTAGACGGCAAGACAAATCTTCATGAGGCCCACCAGCGTCATGAAGAAGACCGACGCGGTCACAGCGAACTCCACCATAGCGGAGCCGCTGTCGGAACGCATGCTAGCGGCCAGCATGCGTTTGCGAAAGGTGGTTGTTCCGGGCATTACTGCTCAACCCTCATGACGGCGGAGCCGTTGATGGTATAGGTATGGGGCAGACCGGGAACATAAATCATGGGATTGACAGTGCCGGTAGTGGTGACAGTGACGTACTCGATAATGCGCGAAGTGGAGCAGTCGGTAGCCGCGCAGGTGGAGGCGCTTCCATTCGAACACTTGCACCAGTATGTGGTCGTGGCCGTTACGCCAGAGACATCGGGCGCGTCCTTAGTGGCGGCGGTGTTGGCGTTGGCAGTATCCG
>DATCBR010000391.1:0-11306 GCA_036511765.1 Acidobacteriaceae bacterium
GGGTCCTCGTACTTGGCGCCGGCGGCGCGGCCCGCGCTGCCGTCTTCGGGATTCGCGATCGGGGCGCGGATGTCTACATCCTCAACCGCACCTCCGATACAGCGCAGAAGCTCGCGCGTCAGTCCGGCTCGCACGTCCTCCGCCGCGACGCCCTCGGCAAGACGCAGTTCGATGCCATCATCAACGCCACACCGGTCGGCATGGCCGGCAACAAGGCGCCGCAGCTGCTCGAACCGCAGCACCTGCAGACGCGCCTCGTCTTTGACCTGGTCTACAACCCGCTCGAGACCCCACTCATCCGCATGGCGCGCCAGCAACAGATCCCCATCATCACGGGCGTGGAGATGTTCGTGCAGCAGGGCGCACGCCAGTTTGAGATCTTTACCGGCAAGCCCGCGCCGGAAGAAGAGATGTTCCGCGTCGTCCTCCACGCGCTCCGCCAGCATGCCGAGCAGGCGGCGTCGGAACCTGAGTCACCGGCGGAGAAACCGGCGAAGTCCGCGGCTCCAAAGTCGACCTCAGTTCCAGCGCCCGCCAAGGCTGCAACGAAGCCCGCTGCTTCACACGCCAACAACGGCGCAAGCAAACCAACGGCAAAATCTGCTGCTAAGCCTCCTGCCAAGTCCTCGAAGCCCGCAGCAAAGCCGGCGAAAAAGCCGGCCGCGAAACCTGCGGCGAAGAAGCCCGCTAAGAAAAAGTAGCCCCTCTCAACAGCCGTCGTTCTGGAGCGCGCCTCTTGCGCTCCAGAATCTCCGTATCAATTCCTTTTGGAATCGGTGTCATCGGTGTGAATCGGTGTTAAGCTTTTTCCTTCGCCCTTACGCCGTCACACGCTTCAGCAGTTTGTTCGCGCTGCGGAACCAGGGCCGCTCCCGCCGCTTCTGGTAGCTCGGCATCGCAGCCTTCTTGTCCAGCACCTTCTGCGCCCATTGGCGCGCTTCGGCGTTCTTGCCCTCAGAAGCCAGCAGGGCGGCAAAGTTCAGATACGTCTCCGACGACACGGACCGGTCCGTCACCTGGCGAAAGAGAGATTCGGCCCGCTCCGTCTGCCCGGTGAGCGCGTAGGCGTGGGCCAGCAGCCCGCCCGCGCGCTGGAAGTCATACCCCGGCTCCTTGGCATACACCTTTTCGAGATCGGGGATCGCCGCAGCCGCATCCCCCATCTCCACCGCGCACACGCCACGCCGGTAGAACGCATCGAGCGT
This sequence comes from Acidobacteriaceae bacterium, assembly GCA_036511765.1. GTDB lineage: Bacteria > Acidobacteriota > Terriglobia > Terriglobales > Acidobacteriaceae > Edaphobacter. The sequence continues at coordinate 1,206 of DATCBR010000391.1, forward strand.
GTCCGAACGCGCGGCGATTGCATTGTTAAACGCCGCGCGTGCCGCCGAGCACTTGCCGTCTTCCATCAGCAGGTCGCCCAGTTCCTCATAGTTCCCTGCCGACGGGTTCTGCCGGACTAATTCCTGCAACTGCCGTATCCGCTTGCGCCGCGGAAACACCTTGAACGAACCGCGCAGCAGCCCCAGATCAGGCAGCGCCTCAACACAGAGATAGATCGCAGGCCCGATCGTCGGCAGGAACAGGATGATCCACAGCCAAAACCAGTCCGGCCGCCTGCGCGCAAAGTGCACAATCGCAGCCGCCAGCAGAATCAGGCTCCAGGGGTGCCCCAGAGAGTAAAACAGCCCATACAGAAAGCCCATGCGTCAAAACCGTCCCCCGCCAGCTTACACGCACCACTGTTTCCGCACGGAACCAAAACGTCGGGCATGCTCCTGCTTCTCAATACGTTTATTGGAATCAGAGCAATAGCCGATGCGATGACCGGCCCGATGACCGGCTCGGGGCTGTTCCAGATCAACTGATTGATTGCCCGCCAACGCTTGACTTTCCAGCTCAGGCCCAATAGCATCATCAGCATGGGAGTTGTACGCATCTCGCAGTGCATGTGTTGCTGTTGCCTCTGTTGTACGGGCATGAGCAGCTGCTGCGTTGGTGCATCCTCCTGTTAGGCGAACAATAGAAGTCTAAAGCCTCTCAAGATTCTGAAGCCCACGTATCCAGCGCAAGGCGCGATATGTGGGCTTTTCCTTGCGCTCCAGACAAAATTGATCGAGCCAAACCAGAAGGACAGAAAAGATCATGGCACCTCTCAATAACAACCGCTCCGTACCACCCTCCGGCCACCGTCTTCCCGCCAGCGTGGACTACGTCGCCGTCGCCATCGGCCTGGCTCTCGCCGTGCTCGTGCGCTTTGGCGTTCTCCACCAGATCCACTTCTAGCTGGCCGGCCTGGGGCACGCGCCACCGGCCCCCTCCGCGCATTCCTCTTGCCGCGCGCCTTCCGACGCAAATCGATCGATGTCTACCCAGACCATACCCATTCCAATGCCTGCCGCCGAATCCGTCTCCATTTACGCGACGGCATATCCGGGTTCCAACCCGCGGTTCACGCTCGGCTCGCTGGTCGCGATGCTGCCCGGCATCGCGCTGCTCTTCGGGATCGGCATCCTCGGCAAGTTCCTGCAAAACGGCGCGGGCTACCTGGACACCCGCTTCGGCATTCACATCCCGCGCATCGAATACGTCCTGTGGGCCATCCTGCTCGGCCTCCTCATCTCGAACACCGTCGGCGTCGCGCGCATCTTCCGCCCCGGCGTTGCCACCTATGAGCTCTGGCTCAAGCTCGGCATCGTCCTGGTGGGTGCGCGATTTCTCCTGCAGGATGTCCTGCACATCGGCGGGCTCTCCCTTCTTCTGGTCGCGGTCGAGCTCGTCCTCTCGCTCTCCGTCATGACCATGCTGGGCCGCATCTTCCGCCTCTCGCCCAAGCTCACCAGCCTGCTCGCCATCGGCTCCTCCATCTGCGGCGTCACCGCCATCATGGCCGCACGCGGCGCCATCGACTCCGACGACGAAGACACCGCCACCGCCATCGCCGCCATCCTCTCGCTTGGCGCGATCGCGCTGTTCACCTTCCCCGCCATCGGCCACCTCCTTCATATGAGCCAGCAGGGCTACGGCATGTGGGCAGGCCTCGCCGTCGACAACACCGCCGAGTCCGTCGTCACCGGCGCGCTCTACGGCCAGGACGCAGGCCGCTGGACCGTGCTCGCCAAGACCGCGCGCTCCTCCTTCATCGGCTTCGTCGTCCTCGCCTACGCGGTCTACTGGGCCTCCCGCGGACAGGCCGCACGCGTCACCAACAAGCCGCTTTTTCTCTGGCAGAAGTTCCCCAAGTTCATCCTTGGCTTCCTCGCCCTCTCGGTCTTCGCTACGCTCGGAGGCTTCAGCATGGCGCAGCATCCGCATCTTGCGCCGCTCATCAGCCTCGGCTTCACCACGCCTCAGACCGCCGCACTCACCAGCTTCTCCAACTGGGCCTTCCTGCCTGCATTCGCGGGCGTCGGCCTGCGCACCAACGTGCGTGACCTCGTCGGCCAGGGTTGGCGGCCCCTCGCCGTCGGCATCCTCGGCGAGATCTTCATCGCCGCCCTCACGCTGGCGCTCGTCTATTGGAGCTACAACCACGGAGTCGCACGCTGACCCCGCGTCCGAATCTCGGAGACACGCGCTCGCTGGATAGCGCCGTCACTCTGAACTCGCAGAGTTCAGAATCTCCGTATTTCTCGTCTCTACTCTTAGCCAGGGTGCCCACCCCAGCTCCGCTCGGGTGGGATAACTAACCCCAAACAACATGGCCCTCCGCAATGGGAAGGCCATGCTTACATCTTGCTTTTGGGGGGAGGGCCGCTTTACTGCGGTGTTGCCGACGAGAAGAAGCACGGAAACAGCGCAGCTACCGTAAACAGAAGTCCAATCAGCGCACTATGCATCTCAGGCCGCCTTTGGCCGGCTTGCTGACAATCCAGCCGGCAAATCCAATATCGGCCAACTCCGTCCCCTGGCCCATCCCACCACCGGACCATGTCGCGCACTTTGGTGCTACCGCGCTACAACTTCGGTGTCAGGCGAGATCAGATTTCGCCCGATCCTATTCTGTCGTCAGGGTTGGTAAGGCCCGCCCGGCACGCCCCAACCCCATGCGGGCATAGAGGCCTCTTCAACCGGGGTATCCGGCGCCAGCGCCGAGTTAATTACGGCAAGCCGGGAGCCCCATTCCAGATACGCGACGAGCGCGGAACAAAACTCCGGATCGGATGGGAGGTCCATCTCATCCGCAGTCTCCAGGAGCAGACGCACCCAGTGCTGCCGCTGTTCTTCCGTAATTCCTCTTCCGAGGTGGTGGCGGATCATCGCGGCATGCCCGCCGTGCTGTGCAGAATAGTCCGCGGGGCCGCCAAGCACCTCCGCGACGAACTGAGCGACGTGCTCGAAATGAGCCGGGGCCATTTGCCGAAACAGAGGCTCCAGCACAGGGTCAGCCGGCACCTTCTCATAAAAGCGGGCAATCAACGCGGAGAGGACTTCCGAACCTCCTAGCCATTCGTAGAGCGTGGGAGTATCTGAAGCCATAGGGTTTTTGCCTCCCGTGATCGGGTTCAAATACATTCTCTGCTAGACGCCTAATTCACCGGCTCCTCGCACGGATCCGGCTGGTTCTTCTTCATCCTCCCGGCCACTGCTGTAAGCAGGGTCTTCAGGATCACATACAGCACCGGAATAAAGAACAGGTTGAGGATCGTCGACACCAGCATGCCGCCGACGACCGCCGTGCCCACCGAGTGCCTTCCCAGCGCGCCCGCGCCGGTCGCAAAGTAGAGCGGCAGCACGCCCAGGATGAACGCAAAGCTGGTCATCAGGATCGGTCGCAGCCGCAGCTCCGCCCCGATGATCGCAGCCTCCACGATCGACTTGCCATGCTCCAACTGCTGCTCGGCAAACTCCACGATCAGGATCGAGTTCTTCGCTGAGAGACCGATCAGCATCACCAGTCCGATCTGCACGTAGACGTCATCCACCAGCCCGCGCGCGGAAACCAGCGCAAGCGCGCCCAGCACCGCCATCGGCACCGCCAGCAGGATGATGAATGGCAGGGCGAAGCTCTCATACTGCGCGGACAGCGTGAGATACACCACCAGAATGCCCAGCCCGAAGATCAGCAGCGCCTTGCCCTGCGACTCGCGCTCTTCCAGCGCCAGGCCTGTCCACTCAAAGGTCATGCCCGGCGTCGACTTGGTCACCTTCTTGAAGAGGTTCTCCATATTGTCCAGGCCCTGGCCGGAACTCAGGCCCTCAGCCGGCGAGCCGTCCACCTCCGCCGAGCGGAAGAGGTTGTAATGGTCAATCACCTGCGGCCCGGAGGTCTCCTTCAACGCGACCAGGTTGTCGAGCGGCACCATCTGACCGGCGTTGGACCGTACGTAGTACTGCCGCAGGTCGGCGGCGGTGCGCCGGAACTGCTGGTCCGCCTGCACGTAGACGCGGTACGAGCGGTTGTTGAAGTTGAAGTCGTTGACATACGACGAACCCATGTACGTGGCCATCGCGGCGGTGATCTGCGAGAGCGGCACGCCCATTGCCTCCGCCTTCTGCCGGTCGATGGTAACGAACAGTTGCGGGTCGTTCGCGGTGAACTGCGTGTTCAGGTTGGTCAGGCCATTGCTCGGATCGTATGCAGCCGCCACCATAGTATGCGCAACGCGGTCAATGTCTCCGAAGGTGATGCGCCCGCCGCTCTGGTCCTCCAGAATGAACTGGAAGCCGCCCACGGAGCCGATGCCGCTGATCGCGGGCGGCTCTGTAGCGAAGAGAATGCCTCCGGGGACGCCCAGCAGCTTCGGCGCATTGCGCGCTACGATGTCATGCGCCGTATGGCCTCTGCCTTTCTTCGTCCGCTCATCCACGGGCCTCAGCGGCGCAAAGATGATGCCGGAGTTCGGCGCGCTGCCGCCGGTCTGCGAGAAGCCCATCACCGAGAAGGTGCCGTAGACGTCCGGGTCCTGCGCCACCAGCGCAGCGCCCTTGTCCGCAAAGGCAGTGGTGTAAGAGAGCGATGCGCCTGGCGGTGTCTGCACGATGATCAGGAAGTAGCCCTGGTCCTCGGTCGGCACAAAAGCCGTGGGCACGTGGTTATACATGTAGACCGTCGCGCCCAGGCCGGCGACAAACAGCACAAGGAACGCCCATCGCATCTTGACGACCCACGTAACGGCCACGGCGTAAAGCGAAATCGTCTTGCGGATCGCCTTTTCAATTGGGTTGAAGACCAGCGCTGCCAGCCCCTTCTTTTCTCTCTCCGGGCGCAGGAAGATGGCCGAAAGTGCGGGGGAAAGCGTCAGCGCATTGAAGGCCGAGATCGCGATGGAGAAGGCGATGGTCAGTGAGAATTGCTTATACAGAATGCCCGTGGTGCCGGGAAAGAAGCTGACCGGCACGAACACGGAGATCAGCACCAGCGAGGTCGCAATCACCGCACTGGTGACCTCGGCCATGGCCACGCTGGTGGCTTTATGCGGATCGTGCGCGCAGTCGCCACCTTCCAGCGACCCTATGCCTTCCAGGTGCCGCTGGACGTTCTCAATCACGACGATGGCGTCATCGACGACAAGTCCTGTCGCCAGCGTGATGCCGAACAGCGTAAGCGAGTTGATGGAGAAGCCGAAGACTTTGATGAAGGCAAAGGTGCCGATCAGCGAGACCGGAATGGTGATGGCCGGAATGATGGTCGCGCGCCAGTCCTGCAGGAAGAGGAAGATCACCAGGATGACGATGATGATCGCCTCAGTGATGGTCTTCTCCACTTCGCGGATCGAGTCGGCGACCACGATGGTGGTATCCACCGCGACAAAATCCTTCATGCCGGGAGGAAAGCTCTTCTCCAACTGCGCCAGGACCTCGCGGCATTTCTTGTCCACGTCCAGCGCGTTGGCGTTCGAGAGCTGCTGCACACCCACGCCGATCGCGTCGCCCACGGGTGCTCCGACCGACGAGTACCGGAGACTGGTGTTGTAGTTTTCCGCGCCCAGCTCCGCTCGCCCAACGTCCTTCAGCAGCACAACGCCGGAGCCGGCGGGAGCTGCGCCACTTGCGCCCGCTGCGTTTGACTTCAGGATGATGTTCTCAAACTCGCGCGGATCGCTCAGACGGCCCACCACGCGCACTGCCATTTGGTAGCTCTGGCGCGAGTCGGAGGGCGGCAGGCCAAGTTGCCCTGCCGGCACCTCAACATTCTGCTGCTGCAGAGCGGTGGTCACATCCAGCGGCGTCAGGCCGCGCGCGGCGAGCTTGCTGGGCTCCAGCCAGATACGCATCGCGTACTTGCGCGCTCCGAAGACCACCACGTTGCCTACGCCGGGAACGCGCTTCAGGGCGTCAGAGACATAGACATCCAAATAGTTTGAGATAAACGCCGGCGAGACGGATTTGTCCGGCGAGATGAAGCCAATGGCCAGCACGAAATTCGAGTTGGCCTTGGTAATGGAGATTCCGGTATTGTTCACCGCGGCCGGCAGCCGCCCCTGCGCAGTGGCCACGCGGTTCTGCACATCGACTGCAGCGATGTCGAGGTCATACCCGGTCTGGAAGGTCACGGTGACAGTCGAGGTGCCGTCGTTGGCCGACGTGGACGATATGTACCGCATGCCCTCCACGCCATTGATGGCCTGCTCCAGGATGGTCGTCACTGCAGACTCCACCACCTGCGAGTTCGCGCCCACGTAGTTGCAGCTCACCACCACCTGCGGCGGCGCCAGTTGCGGATAGAGCGAGATGGGGATCGTAGGAAGCGTGACCGCGCCCGCAAGCACGATCAGCAACGCGCAAACGGTGGCGAAGATGGGACGGCGAATAAAGAACTCAACCAAGGCGGCATTCCCTTTCGTGGCTGGTGCGGAGCGGCTCGCGCCCGCAATCTCACCCTTGCCCGCTCTCGCGGGCGCACATTTCTAGCTTGCGGCCTTTGGAGGAGGTCCGCCTTCCATCGGCTGTATCGGCGCGCCCTCCTGTAGCATCTGGATTCCGGAGACGATCACCTTGTCACCCGGCTTCAGCCCACCCTGCACCGGATACAGATTCCCCACCGGGGCGCCAAGCGTCACCGACGCCAGATGAGCCGCGTATCCGCCCTTCTGGCCAGGCGCAACGACGTAGACGAAGTCCTGCCCACCGACGCGCGTTACAGCCAGCACCGGCACCGTGGGCTGCTGCGTTGTGCCCCAGGTAACGCGTGCATTCACAATCTGACCGTTACGCAGCCGCTCATTGGACGTTTTTCCACCTGCTGGGGGCACCGATGCCTTGGCCAGAATGCCCTGCAGGTTGTTGTCCACCTGCGGCGAGACGAAGTCGATTGCCGTCTTCGCGAGCACGGTTCCGCTCTCATCGAGCAGCTCCACAGCCAGCCCGTTACGCACGGATGCAGCACGCTCCGTCGGAATATAGATGTACGCCTCAAGGTCCTTATACTCGTCCAACGTGGTCAGCATGGTGGACGAGGAGACGTAATCGCCGAGATGGACCGGAATATCGCCTACCACTCCGTCGAACGGCGCGCGTATCTGGTAGTACCCCAGTTGCTGCCGCTGCGTGTTGGTCAGCGCCGTTGCCGCGGCCAACCCGGCTTTTGAATTCTGAAAGCCTTGCACGGCCTGGTCGTAAGCCTGCTTCGAGATAATGCCTGCCTTGAACAGTTGCTCCTGCCGCGCCAGCTCGGCCTGGTTATAGTCGTACGTCGCCTTCTGCTGCGCTTCGCTGGCCCGCTGCGACTCCACTGTGGCCGTCTGCTTCAGCGGATCGATCTGCATCAGCAATTGCCCCGCCTTTACGGTGTCGCCGGACTTCACCAGTATCTTCGTCAGATTGCCGTCCACCTGCGGCTGCAGCGTCGCGGAGCGGCGTCCCTTAATCGTCGCCACATAAGTGTCGACCGACTGCACGGCATTCAGCGCCACCGGCTGAACCACCACCGGCATAGCCTGTGCACCCGCGGCAGGGGCTTGCGCAGCGCCGGAGCCTTTGCATCCCGCAAGCGAAGCGATCAGAACAATGGATGCCGCGACAATGGATGCCGCGCCGGCAGCGGATCTTCCGGCGCTCGAAAACCTATGGGCAAATAACACAGTGATACTCCTCCAGCGTCCGTCCGGGGTCAGGCCCGAATCGGAGACAAATCGACAACCATGCGAAGTAAGCAGTTGGATGTTCCGCAGCCCGGTCACGATGCGAAAAAGAGACAACGGCCGCATGAAAGAAATGTTGGCTAATTTTACCCGGTTCGCTAAGCATCGTCCGAGGCTGTTGCAGTGATATGAAACGGGTTGAAGTCCTCATGCCGGTCATAGACGTCCGACTGCTCGACGCGCTTCAGCCAGCCCACGACTGCATAGGTCGCCGGCGTTGCCAGCACCTCATACGCGACCTTCAGCCCATAGCCGGTCAAGACCATCTTCAGCAGCGTCCCGCTCGAATACTTCCCTGCGAACGTCAGCAGGATCACAAGCGTGGTATCCACGGCTTGCCCCACTACGGTCGAGCCTACGGTGCGCGTCCACAGCCACCGGCCTTCGGTGAGCAGCTTCATCCGCGCCAGTGTGTAGGAGTTGGCAAAGTCTCCCGCCCAGAAAGCGATTAGTGAAGCCGTCTGAATACGCGGCAGAAAACCGAACACGATCTCAAACGCCTGCTGGTTTTTCCATTCCGGCGCGCCCGGAAGCGCGATCACGATGACGCCCATCAGATACAGCAGCGCAGTACCGAACGTCCCCAGCCAGATTGCGCGGCGGGACGCGGAGAAGCCATACACCTCCGTGAACACGTCGCCGAAGATGTAGGTGATCGGAAACAGCAGCACCGCGCCGCTCACCGGCAGCGGTCCGATCATGCAGATCTTCTGCGCCACCAGGTTCGACACCAGCAGGATCACGACGAACATCGTGGTCAGAATGTCGAGATATTTGTAGCGGCGCACTTTCGGCGGCAGATCGTTTGTGGGCATTCAGAATTCGCTTTCATCGGCGCTGACTAAGAGGAGTTACTCGACGACCGTCGCTCCCGTTCGACAATGCCTCATACGCCAGCTTATCCTTTCTGCCTATGCCGATATCACCCTTCGACCGCCGCGAGTTCCTTCGCCTCTCCGCTCTTGCCGTGGCTGCCGCGCAGACGCCCGCCTTTGCGCAGACGCCCTCATCCGCACCTTCCGACGCAGCGCAACCTGCAGCGGGCCCTCCGGTAAAGCCAATTGGGTACGCGGCCGTCGGCCTCGGTACCATCTCCGGCATCTTCATGCGCGCCTGCGCCAAGTCGCAGACGGCGAAGATTACCGCGCTGGTCACCGGCCATCCGGACACCAAGGGCAAGCGCTTCGCCGAGATGTACGGCATCCCTGAGACCTCCATCTACACCTATGAGCAGTATGAAAAGCTCCGCGACAACAAGGACGTCGACGCCGTCTACATCGGCATGCCCAACTCCATGCACAAGGAGTACACCATCCGCGGAGCGCAAGCCGGCAAGCACGTGCTCTGCGAGAAGCCCATGGCCATCTCCTCCGCCGAGTGCCGCCAGATGACCGACGCCTGCCGCGCCGCTGGCCGCAAGCTGATGATCGCCTACCGCGTGCACTATGAGCCGACCCACATCCAGGCCCGCCAGATGATCCAGTCCGGAGCCATCGGCAAGGTGCAGGCCTTTGAGGGCGCCTTCGGCTTCAACGCCGGCAGCAAGCAGTGGCGGCAGACCAAGCAGTACTCCGGCGGCGGCTCGCTGCTCGACGTCGGCATCTACCCGCTGAACGAGAGCCGCTGGATCACCGGCGAAGAGCCCGTCAACTTCACCGCCATCGCTTCAACGCGCGACACCGCCAGCGGCATCTTCTCTGAGATCGAGGAGACCCTCGCCTTCGCCGTAAAATTTCCCTCCGGCATCGTGGGATCGTACAACTGCACCTACGGCGCCGACATGCCAGGCTACCTGCGCATCCACGGCGATCGCGGCTCGCTCGAGATCACCCACGCCTATGATTACTCAGGCGTCCATCTGGCCAGTCTCGGCGGCCGCAATCCCGTCGATATCACCACGCCACGAACCGTTGACCACTTTCAGATCGAAGCTGAGTACTTCGCCAACTGCATTCGCACCGGCACCGATCCACTGACCGGCGGCGAAGAAGGCTTCAAAGACCTGCTCGCCATGGAAGCGATCTATAAGGCCGCGGGCACGCCGATGGCTTGAGATTTCTCTGCGGTCGCTTTTGCTTCTGAGACAGGCCCGGACTTCAGTCCGGGCATCGCCCGCCTGCACGAACCCCGGGCTTCAGCCGCCAAGACTGTCAATCTTCTTTGCCGGCGGCGTCAGCCCCATCTCTGTCATCACCATCTGCAGGTCCTTCCATGCCTCGGCCTTCTGTCGCGGATCGCGCAGCAGAAACGCAGGATGGTACGTCACCGCCAGCTTCGCGTCGCGGCAGCTGTGCCAGCATCCCCGCAACGCACTCAGGGACTTCTTCACGCCGAGCAGGTACGTCGCCGCCGTCGCCCCCA
>DATCBR010000392.1:0-2383 GCA_036511765.1 Acidobacteriaceae bacterium
CGTGCGGCGCGGCGACAGTGTGGTGATGGCTGCCGACGGGCAGGTGACGCTGGGCGCAAATGTGATGAAGCGCTCGGCGAAGAAGATCCGGCGACTGTATCAGGACAAGGTGCTGGCGGGGTTTGCGGGATCGACGGCGGACGCGTTCTCGCTCTTCAGCCGGTTTGAGACCAAGCTGGAGCAGTATGCCGGCAACCTTGGACGCAGCGCGGTCGAGCTGGCGAAGGACTGGCGGACTGATCGCATGCTGCGCCATCTGGAGGCGCTGCTGATCGTCAGCGACCTGACGGGGACGTATGTGCTGAGCGGAAATGGCGACGTGATTGAGCCGGACGAGGGGATTGTCGCGATCGGGTCAGGTGGCAGCTATGCGCTGGCCGCTGCGCGCGCGCTGATGGAGAACACGGAGATGGGCGCGAGAGAGATTGCGCAGAAGGGCCTGACGATCGCCGGGCAGATCTGCATTTATACGAACCTGGAACTGACGATTGAAGAATTGAAGAAGGGCTAGATCAATGCTGAGTAGACGCGCGCACTCAATATTCTTTGCGGCTAGCGTAGTCACGTTCATCAGTCTAGCGGCAGTTGTGATGGTGACAGCTATCGATCTGGCCATTGATGTGCCTTCGGTTGAGTTTCGCAGCTCGATGTTGGCGATGGCGGCCTTCGGAATAGTCTTTTTTGCGGCCGGCGCCGCCGTTGTTATGCAGGTCACACTTTGGTTAGGCATGATTTGGTTGACGTTGGTCGGCAACCAGCCACTTCTCTATAAATTCCTCGCGATTACATTGCAAATGATGTTCCTTTCCCTCGGATCCGCGATCGTCTATCTGATCTTTTATCGATCCGAGTTGAGGCAGTTGAACAAAGCGAACGTCTCAGACGTTCTAAGTATCTAGGGCGGTTTACAGATGGCGATTTATTTACCGGGAACGGCTGAGGACCAGGCGCTGGCGCTGGATGTGATGACTCCGCGTGAGATTGTGGCGGAGCTGGACAAGTATGTCGTGGGGCAGGATGCGGCCAAACGGGCGGTGGCCATTGCGCTGAGGAACCGGATGCGGCGGCAGAAGCTCCCCGCCGAGCTGGCCGAAGACATCATGCCGAAGAACATCATCATGATTGGGCCGACGGGCGTGGGCAAGACGGAGATTGCGCGGCGGCTGGCGAAGCTGACCAACTCGCCGTTTCTGAAGGTGGAGGCGTCGAAGTTTACCGAGGTTGGTTATGTGGGGCGCGACGTGGAGTCGATGGTGCGCGATCTGGTGGAGATCGCGATCGACATGGTGCGCGAAGAGAAGATGGAAGAGGTGGAGGACAAGGCGGAGCTGAACGCCGAGGAGCGGATTCTGGACCTGCTGCTGCCTTCGCCTGCGCAGAGCGCGCAGACTGCGCCGAAGACAGGCGCCGGACCAGCAGCGGTGGTAATGACGCCGACAGGATTCCGCGCGATGCAGGTAATGCATATCCCGGCGAATGCGGAATCCGGGCCGCAGACGATTGAGGCCAATGCGGAGAAGCCGGCGGAGTCCGCGACGGCAGGCAGCGAAGAGCGCGCAAGCTGGGAGAAGAGCCGGGAGAAGCTGCGGCAGCAGTTCCGCGAGGGCAAGCTGGATGAGCGCATGGTGGAGCTGGACGTGCGCGACCGCAATCAGCCGAGCTTTGAGTTCATGTCCTCGCAGGCGCCGGAGGATATGGAGTCGAACCTGCGCGAGATGCTGCCGGGGCTGTTCGGCAACCGCACCAAGCGGCGGAAGATGAAGGTGGTGGAGGCGTTCGACTACCTGGTGCAGGAGGAAGAGGGCCGGCTGATCGACATGGACCATGTGACGCGGCTGGCGGTGGAGCGCGTGGAAGACTCCGGCATGGTGTTCCTGGACGAGATCGACAAGATTGCGGGGCGCGAGGGCGGACACGGCCCGGATGTGAGCCGCGAAGGTGTGCAGCGCGACATTCTGCCGATCGTGGAAGGCACGACGGTGAATACGAAGTACGGCATGGTTTCAACGGACCACATTCTGTTTATCGCGGCCGGCGCGTTCCATGTGTCGAAGCCGAGCGACCTGATCCCGGAGTTGCAGGGGCGGTTCCCGATCCGCGTAGAGCTGAAGTCGCTGACGGTGGAAGACTTCATCCGCATTTTGACGGAGCCGAAGTCGTCGCTGGTGAAGCAGTCGGCGGCGCTGCTGGAGACGGAAGGGGTGAAGCTGGAGTTCACGCCGGAGGCGTTGGCGGAGATAGCGCACTTTGCGTTCCGCGTGAACGAGACGACGGAGAACATCGGCGCACGGCGGTTGCACACCATCATGGAGCGCGTACTGGACGAGATCAGCTTCCAGGCCCCGGACCTCTTCAAAGGGCCGCGACCGGAGGCGACCGAAGA
>DATCBR010000393.1:0-3433 GCA_036511765.1 Acidobacteriaceae bacterium
CGGGTTGAAGACAGCGATTGTGACGGCGCTGGCGGACAATCCGGTGGGCCGACTGGTGGAAGACCTGATGCTGCAGGGCGGTGTCGATCAATCGCATGTGAAGTGGGCGAAGTACGACGGTGTGGGCCGCTCCGTGCGCAATGGGCTGAATTTTACAGAGCGCGGATTTGGCGTTCGCGGCGCGCTGGGCTGTTCGGACCGCGGGCACACAGCGGTGAGCCAGTTGAAGCCGGGAGAGATTGACTGGGACGAGATCTTCCGCAAAGAGGGCGCGCGCTGGTTCCACACTGGCGGCATCTTCTGCGCGCTGAGCGAGACGACGCCGGAGGTTGCGAAGGAGGCGATGGTCGCGGCGAGGAAGCATGGCGTCGTCATCAGCTATGACCTGAACTATAGAGATTCATTATGGAAGGCGATTGGCGGGAAGAAGCGGGCGACGGAGGTGAATCGCGAGCTGGCCAGCTATGTTGACGTGATGATCGGCAACGAAGAGGACTTTACGGCGGCACTTGGGTTTGAGGTCGAGGGTGCGGGCGAGGATCTGGGCGAACTGGATTCTGCCAACTTCCGCCGCATGATCGAGAAGGCGGTGGCAACGTATCCGAACTTCCGCGCAGTGGCGACGACGCTGCGCCATGCGAAGACGGCGACGATAAATGACTGGAGCGCGGTGTGCTGGTATGAGGGCGCGTTCCATGAGGCGCGGCCGATGCCGGAGCTCGAGATCTTCGATCGCGTGGGTGGCGGCGACTCGTTTGCGTCGGGACTGATCTATGGGTTCCTGGAAGAGAAGGGCGCGGACTGGGCGGTGAACTGTGGCTGTGCACATGGGGCGCTGGCCATGACGACGCCGGGCGACACGACGATGGCGACCTTGGATGAGGTGGAGCGCTTGATGAAGGGCGGCGGGGCGAGGGTGCAGCGGTAAGGCAGTCATGCCGTTTGCAAGGCATCGTAAGGGTTGACACGTTGAGGCAGGGGAGATTGAATCTCGAGCTATAAGCTTCGAGCTTTAAGCTCATAGCTTGAATCGATTGGAGTGGGGATGAAAAAGACTGAGGTGCTGAGCAGATGCCGTGAGATTGGGCTGGTGCCGGTGCTGCGCGCGGAGAGCGAGGGGCAGGCGCTGGCGCTGGCCTCGGCGATTGCGGCGGGTGGAGTAACTGTGCTTGAGGTGACGATGACAGTGCCGGGCGCGATCCGCGTGATGCGCAAGCTGGTAGAGGACCGGCCGGAGATCCTGATTGGCGCGGGAACAGTGCTGGATGCGGAGACGGCGCGGATGTGCATTCTGGAGGGAGCGCAGTTTGTGGTGAGTCCAGCGCTGAACGTGAAGACGATTGAGATGTGTCATCGCTATGGCGTGGCGGTATTTCCAGGGGCGCTGACGCCGACTGAGATCCTGACGGCGTGGGAGGCGGGCGCGGACGTGGTGAAGGTGTTTCCGGCGAGTGCGCTGGGCGGGGCGAAGTATCTGAAGAGCGTGAAGGCGCCGCTGCCGCAGGTGGAGATGATCCCGACGGGAGGCGTCTCGCAGGCGAATGCAGCAGAGTTTCTAGAGGCTGGCGCTTTTGCGTTGGGCGTTGGGGCCGATCTCGTGAATCCGCAGGCCATCGCTGACGGGCATCCCGAGGTGATTACCGAGAATGCGGCGAAGTATCTGGAGATTGTGAGGCGATTCCGCGAGTCGAGTGCGGGTGGCGCGCGATAGAAGCAGTCATTTGACTCTTGGCGGAGTGCATATAAAAAGAGTCTGCGCGCATGCCACCAACGTCAGGCTGGCTTATGTCCCGGCGCATATGATGGAATACCGATACCAGCGGTAGGATCGCAGGATGTGTTCCGAGGTCGGCGAGGATGGCGCAAGTGAGTGATGTTGTGTGTCCTACGTGCAAGGCGACGGCTGCCATGCGGATCGGCCGCAGCGGTTTTTTGCAGGTGAACGTGCTGGGGCATCTGGGAATCTATCCTTGGAAATGCGGGGCATGCGGGTCGACATTTCTGTTGCGGAACCGGAAGCGCAAGAGCGATCCGCGCCGGGACGAGAGCGATCCGGGGACAGGACAACAGGAACGGCGGGCGTAAGCGGCTGTATCAGGAATGCGGGTAGAAATGTGCCTGTAGTTACATTGCTGGTGGTTGACGTATCCACAGCAGCGGTTGGTGGATGGGGATGGTGCGCAGGACCGCGGGGGCTGGCGGGTCTGGTTTAAGGGTCTTCCACAGCGCGGCATACTCCGGGCGTTGATAGGCGCGGGCTGCGAGGAGCAGGCTGACACGACGGCTGGGCAACTGATCGAAGTGGTCGGTATCGGCGCGGTAGGGCCACTTGCCGCGGTCCGCCATGTAAGGAAAGTGCCACGCGATGGCGGCGCGCATGCCGGGACCGTCTTCCAGTTGGTAGTCCCAGATGCTTTCCAGGCGGGTGGAGAGAAGCCGGCAGATGGCGGCGAGCATGTCGAGGTTGAAGAGCGAGTCGCGATACGGTGTGGGCGAACCGATCTCGTGGGGGAAGAGACCTTCGGGAGAGATCTGAGTACGAAGAGTGGCGGACTTAAAGCGGTGACGGAGATCGACGAGGGCGGAATCCTCGGCGCGCCCTATGTCGCCAGTAGGCGCAGCGAGCCAGGCGCAGGCGGAGGCCTGCAACATCCATGAGGTGCCGTGGTGGCTCTTGCTGTCGCGGGCGAGCATGGCCAGGCGTGGGCCGGAGTCATGCGGATCGGTGAGCCAGTGGAAGTAGGCGGTGAACCATGCGCGGATCGCCGCGCGGTCCGGGTCGCTGAGATGGTTGAGGAAGGGAAGCGCGATGGCGATCTCGACCAGCGGCAATGCCTCCAGAATGCCCTGATAGCGGCCAGCGCGGGGAGCGGGCGGAGCGGCGGCGTTGAGGGGTGTGGGACGTGAGGAGGCCGGTGAGGTTTGGGCGAAGTCCATCGCGGGGACCATGCGGGTGGCGGGGTCGATGAACCAGACGCGCAGGTGAGCGGATGCGGCGTCGGAGTAGCGCGTGTCGCCGGTAAGCGTGAATGCTGCGGTGAGAGCCGGGACCGCGAGGCCGAGGGTGAAGACGGCGTCCCGGTGGGCGAGGAAGGGCGGTGGAGAAGTTGGCCGGGGAGATGCGTCGAGGCTTGCTTCGGGTTCGGAGTAATAGTTTGCGGCGGCGGCGGGACTGCGCGGACACAGGAGGGCGGTGAGCGGGGTGGTAGGAAGCGAGAGATACTGCTGTGCGGCGGCAAGGATGCGATCGTGATCGATGGCGGCTACGTCGGGGCGAGTGGGAGTTCCGCCAGTAGGGACAGTTTGCGCCGTGAGGGCAGAACTCAGCAGCGGAAATGAGGCGAGCGCGGCACCGGAGGAGAGGGCGCAAAAACGGCGGCGAGAGATGCGGATTGACTGAGGACAAGTCATTGGGCGGGATGAGGGCCGCACT
>DATCBR010000394.1:0-4817 GCA_036511765.1 Acidobacteriaceae bacterium
CGACCAGGTCGACTACTTCAACGGCATGCCCACCGTCACGCCCAAGCCCGTCAAGACCTCCGAGAAGGCTGAGGACATGCTCCGCTTCGACCTCGAAAACGAGAACGAGACCATCCGCCAGTACCGCCGCCGCGTCCGGCAGTGCGAGGAACTCGGCGAGACCGCCACCGCCGAGCAGATCCGCGAGATCCTCCTCGACGAGCAGGACCACCAGCACTCCCTCGCCACCGCCCTCGGCATCGACGTCCCCGACGTAGGCATCGCCGACTGAATATGCCGGGTGCCCCAGGTGCCTCGCCTTTCGGCACCTGGGAACCTGAGACCTCAAATCTCCGGGTGCCCCATTCGTGAGCGGCCATCAGGACGCTCCCCAGCGGGATGAATCCCTCTTCGCCCTTGACAGTTAGGCCGCCTATCCGTAGACCTGTATGTACTTCTTCGAACGAGGTTCCCGGATGACTCTGCGAACGATGTGCCTGACTGCCGCTCTCTGCGTGAGCGCCCCTGCTCTCCTGCTTGCCCAGCCACCCGCCGGTGCCCCACCCGCCGGAGCCCCACCCGCCGGAGCACCACCCGCCGGAGCACGCCCCGGCGGAGGGGGAGGCCGCGCGCCACAGAACCTCAAGGTGCTCCCGCCCGACACCAACATCTTTCAGACCATGATGGGCTTCAGACAGGCGCTGGGCGTGAATTGCGAGTTCTGCCACGCGCAGAATCCCGACACCCACCGCAATGACTTCGCCTCCGACGCCAACCCCATGAAGGAAACCGCCCGCGCCATGATCCGCATGAACATGGACATCAACCAGAAGTACCTGGCCTCGCTGCCCAACATAACCGACAAGCCGACCATCAGCTGCGGCACCTGCCATCGCGGCGAAAAAGTTCCTTCGGCCTTTACGCCTCCTGCCGGCCCCGGTGGACCAGGTGGACCCGGCGGCGCAGCCCCTGCCGGCGCCCCGCCCGCACCCCGTCCCGGCATGTAGCTCTGCATCCTCCTTCCAAAACCTGGGAGCTGGTCCTCAACGGCTAGGTTATCCAGCCAGCCCCGCCGCCTTGGTGTGTTCCGCAATCGCGGCGTTGATCTCCAGCGCTAGCGCCAGCGCCGCGCGTCCATCCGCCACGGTCACCTCCGGCTGCTTGCGATGGCGCACCGCGTCGAGAAACGCCTCGATCTCCAGCCGCAGCGGTTCACCCTGCTCCACAGCGATTTTCTTCATCTCCATCCCCGGCGTGGGATGCGTTCCAACATCCTGGGTGCCCCATTCATGCGTGGGTGTCAGCCCGCGCATGGGTGGGGTCAGGGTCTTCATCATCTGCTCAATCTGCGCGCGCGACATCGTCGCCATCCCCGCAGCAGCCGCGCTTACGTCGATCACCAGCAGGTCCTGCCGCGCAAAATCCAGCGACAAGTATTGATGCGGCTGGAAGAAACGCATCTTGCGCACCCGCTCCGTGCTCACGCGACTGGCGGTGAAGTTCGCCACGCAGCCGTTCGCGAACTCCAGCCGCACGTTCGCGATGTCCACCTTCGGCGACAGCACCGGCAGCCCCACGGCACGCACCTCGCGTACCGGCTCGCCGACCAGACTCAGCACCAGGTCGAGATCGTGGATCATCAGGTCCAGCACCACGTCCACGTCCAGCGCCCGCGGCGTAAACACGCTCAGCCGATGCACCTCAAAGAACATCGGACGGTTCAGCATCCCACGCACCGCGCGCACCGCTGGATTGAACCGCTCCAGATGCCCCACCTGCACGATGCGGCCGGTCTCTCGCCCTGCACTGGCAATCCGGTCCGCCTCGGCAAGGCTCACCGCCAGCGGCTTCTCGATCAGGACATCCACGCCCGCTTTCATCAGTTCGCAAGCAATGGCCGCATGATCGACCGTAGGCACGCACACGCTCGCGGCATGAATTGGACCAAAATGCTCGGGTGCCCCATTCACGCGCGCATTTTGCGCGTGAGTGGGATGCAGACTGCTCGCTGCCATGCACTCCGCAATTGTCGCAAAGCCGCGCACGCCGAAGTCGGCCTCGGCCCGCTTGCGCGCCGCTTCATTCGGATCGACGACTGCGGCCAGCTCGACCTTGTGCCCCGCGCGCTCCAGCTCTCGATAGACCCGCAGATGGTTGCGCCCAAACGCACCCGCGCCCACCACCGCGACGCGCAGCATGTCGTCTGCGCCTATCGTTGGTACGCTCACTGGCAACGCCTCAAAAAACGATCGAACCTGTCATTCTGAGCCAACGGCGAAGAATCCCCGCATTTGTTGCCAGCTAAAACGGCATAGGTAATCGATGGTGCCGTCACCCTGGCCGAGCGCACAGCGCGAGTCGGGGGACCCCCGCATTTGTCAATTGTCATTCCGCAGCGTTCGCCGCACTGCGGCGAATGCGAAGGAATCTGCTGCTTCGCCCTCGAACCCCGGACCTCGAACCTCGAACCTGGCGCAGCCACTACTTCACCGGCGACTCGACCGCCTGCCGGCAGCGCGTGTAGAGCGCGAGCAGTTCGGTCACCTGGTCCTCCGGCTTCGCGCCGCCCGCCGCGCCAAATCCCGTCGTGCCTGCCGCCTTTACGCCCACGTGCGCCTGCGCCGCCACAAACTTCAGCAGGTCCAGCGCAATGTCCTCGGTGCGCCGCGCGCCGCTTGTCGTATCACTCATTCGTATTCCCTCTCATTCGCCTGTCGGCTTCCCCCCCGATGGTATCGGCGTGTGGGGCTGGAGGCAAGCGGCGCTCCATACTGTACGGCATTCTCTGATCGGCGGTCGGTGTAGGATTCTCTGCGAGGTGAGCAGAGATGTTGAGGCCTGTCGGTATTGCAGCATTGATCTTCAGCGGGATGGCGGCGGCACAAGCTCCGTTAGCCGACGCAAATACGAAAGTCAACACCGCCGCGCCGCGACGCTTCGAGGCGGTATCGATTAAACCCAGCGCTCCGGGTGAAGGCGGGCGAATCGCACCGGGACCGAGTGGCTTCTTCACGAACAACGTATCGCTTTATGCGGCTGTGATGTACGCATACTTTCCCTCCGCCAGGTCATCAGGACGGTCCGGGATTCCCATCACCGGCGCGCCGGACTGGATGAGCAAAGATCACTACGACATAGAAGCGAAATTTGACGAGCAGACCGCACAGACATTTAAAAACCTTACGAGCAGTCAGCGCGAGGAGATGCTGCGGCCCATGTTGCAGAGTATGCTGGCCGAGCGCTGCAAGTTCGCAGCTCATATGACCATGGTCGACACCCCGGTGTACGAATTGGTCGTCGGAAAACACGGACCGAAGATGGCGGAGACCGCGCCCGAGGAGGCTCCGCCAGAGCATGGGATGCACATAGGCGACGTCGCGATGATGGTGCCGATCTATCCAAGGCCCGCGAAACAACAGGTCACCTTCTTCCGAATTTCGATGGCGGAACTTGCGACCCAACTCTCCGGATTCGCCGATCGGCAACTAATTGATCGCACTGGCCTGACCGGAAGGTACGACATCTCACTACCGAAAGTTCTCCCCGATCCCGCCGATCAGGCAAATGGTGCCGCATCGAACCCCGACCCAATGGCCCTATGGGACCTCTCCGTGTCAGGGCTGGAATTGCGTCCAGCCCGTGCTCCGCAACCAATGCTGGTGATCGACCACATCGAGAGGCCATCGGAAAACTGACACGAGGCTTTGGTCGTAGCTTCCTAATCTCCTGTCATCCGGCGCGGGTCGAGGATTTCTGCGATCTGGGATTCGCTGAGGAGGTTCTTTTCGCGGGCGAACTCGATGACGCTGCGGCCGGTGGCGACGGACTCCTTCACGATCTCCGCTGCCTTCGCATAGCCAATATACGGATTCAGCGCCGTGGCCAGCGCGACCGTGCTCTGCGCATAGAAGGCGCAGCGGGCTTCATTCGCGGTGATGCCACGCACGCAGCGGTGGTCCAGTTCGCGCAGCATGTTGGTCAGGATGGTGATGGACTGGAGGACGTTCGAGGCCATCGTGGGCATCATCACGTTCAGCTCCAGCTGGCCCGCTTGCACGGCCATAGCGACGGCGACGTCATTCCCGATGACCTGGAACGCGACCATTGCGGCCAACTCCGGCAGTACCGGGTTCACCTTGCCCGGCATGATGGACGAGCCGGGTTGCAGGCTGGGCAGCACAATCTCATTCAGCCCAGTGTTCGGCCCCGAACTCAAGAGCCGCAGGTCGTTCGAAATCCGGATCACTTCGAGCGCCGGCCCGCGCAGCGCCGCGCTGACCTCGGCCATCGGCGCGCAGGACTGCATCGCCCACCGCATGTCTTGAGCGGGAAACAGTTTTTCATCTGCGAGATCCGCCAGCTTCGCAATCGCGCGCTCGCGATAACCCGCAACCGTATTCACTCCCGTGCCGACGGCAGACCCGCCAAGCCCCAGCTCCCGCAGCGAATCCGCAGCACGCGCAATACTCACCTTCGCCTTCGCAATCGCCACGCCGTACGCCGCGAACTCCTGCCCCAGCCGTACCGGCACGGCATCCTGCATATGGGTGCGGCCGGCCTTCAGTACGCCATCGAACTCGCGCCCCTTCGCGGCGAAGCTGCCGCCCAGCGTGGCAAGCACAGGGTAAAGTTCTTTGAGTGCGAGCAGCGTGCCCACGCGCATCGCTGTGGGAAACACATCATTCGTCGACTGCCCGAAGTTGACGTGGTCATTCGGATGCACCCACTCATACCTCCCCAGCGCCGCCCGCTCTAATGCCTCCACGGATGCCGTCATCCCGAGCGAAGGCGCAGTGGTAGTCTCCCCCCCAGATGCCGTCATCCCGAGCGAAGGCGGC
>DATCBR010000395.1:0-6459 GCA_036511765.1 Acidobacteriaceae bacterium
CGCCCATCGCGCGCACCCGCTCGTGAATCAGATCGCCGATAGGGTAGTTCACCATCGCACTCGCCACGCCCGTGCTCAGCCCAAAGCAGTCCGATAAATTCGCCGCGACGTTGAACTCGCCGCCGCTCACATGCACCGCGAAGTTCGTCGCCTTGCGAAACGGGATGATCCCCGGGTCCAGCCGGTGCACCAGCGCGCCCAGCGACAGGAAGTCGAGCGCGTCGCAACCCATCTTCTTCTTCGCAATCTCAAACCCTAAGCTCACCACGCCCTCCACAAATCTTTCCGTTCGTCATTCTGGCGCGAAGCGTCAGAATCTCCGTATTTGCGATCGCATTCAATCCGCGCCGATCCGCGTTCATCCGCGGTTCGTCCTTACGAATACTGCCCCAAGAACACCGGCTTGATGTGCCGCTCCCACAGGTTTGCCGTTACATTCTTCGCGACCACGTCCTCATTCGCCTCCAACGCCTCCAGATATCTCGGCCCCATCTTTGCCGCAATCTTGAAGCCCACATGCAGCAGTTGCCGGAAGCTCGCGTTATACGCCGGATTCTTCCGGTCATGCCGCAGCGCCGCGGCATATTGCGCGCCGCTCCATCCATTCACCTCGTCCACCGTGGGCAGCTTGCTTTCATCAATGTCGATCACCGTCGCATACGGCGCAATCAACTCGTCCTTATGCGCCAGCGCCTCCGCATAAATTTCCTTCGCGATCTCCAGCCCCGTCCCACCCGCTTCAGCCAGGCCGATCAGCTCTTCCAGCCAGTTCGTCCCTGCGGTCTTCAGATGCACGCCCGCGTTGAACTTCTTTGCACCATCGTGGATGGCCTTGTAGATCGAAAACTTGTCCGAGCCCGAGTGCACGCTCAGCTTCAAATTCGCGGGCAACCCGTAACGCTTCACCGCATATGCGATCGTCGCCAGGTCCTCTTCAAACTCCTTGGCGAACTGGTCCACATCGCCCACATAGTCCACGCCCTTGTTGAAGCGGCCGGTGAACTTCGGCGCAATCGTCTGGATAGGGATCTTCTCATCCGCGATCATCGCCAGGATCATCAGCAGCTCCACCGGCGTCTGCGGCAGGTCCGTCTCATCCATCGAGACCTCCGGCACAAACCGCCCCGTCCCCTTCTCCTCCACCAGCAGCCGGTAGATCTCACCGGCATGTCTTACCGCCGCCAGAAACTTGTGCGCCACGCCCTCGATGAAGGCCTTGTCCGTCTTGAATGGCTCGGCGATCTCCGGGATGGTCACCGTCCCCACCAGCTCCGGGTGCGCGCCCAGAAACTGCTTCACGTCCTCGTCCTCGGCCGGCTTGCCGATCAGGTCTGCCACATCCAGCGTGAAGAAGTCGCAGGGATCGAGAAACCGCTGCACCGTCTTCAAATTGATATGGTCGGCATCCAGAAAGTACGGCTTCGTCCACCCCAGCTCTTTCACCGCCGCATCGGCAGCGGCGCGCGTCTCAACCGGCTCCGACCCGATAATCATGTGTTCACGGTTGGACTTGTTCCATACCGGCGCCACCTCCACGCCCGCCGCGCTCGCCTTCATGCATGCTGCCAGTTGCGCCTTCGCCTGATGCGCGAACCGGTCGCCCACCCCAATCGAATACTTCGGCAGCATCAAACTTTCCGCCACCGCCGTCCCCGTCGCCAATCCCGTCACCGTCCCAGTTGCAGCCGCCATCAATCTTCCACCTTCCGCATTTCAACCTGTTCCACAGCCGTCAGAATACTGTGTCGCAGTCAGGCCCCGCAAACCCAGCCCGCATCCAACTCTTCAGCATTTGCCGTGCGCGCGAATGGGAATCCGCCTCGCTACTGCACCAACCCAGCCATAGACATCGCATCTGCATCTCGATACCCTCCCACCAATGGCCGCGTTTCTTAAGCAACTGCTCCGCATGTTCTTCGCCATGGAGGCCTGCGGCATCCTGTACGTGCTCTTCATTGGGCATGGCCTGCTCCATCCGCAAGACGCCAGCCTCGGCCCATGGCCCTATCTCGTCGGCGGCATGGCCTTCGCGCTCTATGCCACGGCCTTCTGGACCACGCGCAAGCCTCTGCTCCGCCCCGGCGCACCTGCCATCATCGCCTGCCTCTGCAATCTCGGCTTCGCGTCTGTCTATCTCTTTCACACGCAACACACCAACCGCTCCACCCTAACCCTCAACATAACGCTCGCGGCCATCAGCATTGCCGGCCTCTTCATCTTCTTCCGCGAAAAGCCTGCCGTCTCCACGCTCGCACCCGCAAATCTCGCGGACATACCCGGCGACCGCACTTGGCGCGCCACCGCCCCCATCGTCACCCTTCTCTTTGTCGTGGCTGCCTTCGTTCTGGAGCGCTCCTGGCGCCAGTGGGCAGTCGGGCACGGCCTCTCCCGGCCGGCAATGCCGCTGATGCTCCTCGCCATCGCGCTCTCGCTCACCGCCACCGCCATCATCCATGAGTCCGGCCACGCGCTGGCAGGCTCTCTCTTCGGCATGAAGCTTCTCGCCATCACCATCGGCCCCTTTCGCTGGGCACGCCGCGATGGCCACTGGAAGTTCAAATTCTCCCGCCAGGTCTTCGGCGGCAGCGTCTCCTCCGCGCCCACTCACCTCAGCCAGCCCGCATGGCAGGACGCCCTCATGGTCCTGGCCGGCCCGCTGGCCAATCTCTGCTCCGCCCCGCTTCTCTTCATCGTTGCGCTGGAGTCCCCCGCCACACGCCTCGTGCATCTCTGGTTCTTCCTCAGCTTCGCCGCCTCGCTCTCTCTCATCGTGCCTGTGCTCAATCTGGTGCCCTTCCGCACCGCCACCGGCTCCTACTCCGATGGCGCGCGCCTCGTGCAACTCTTCACCGCCAGTCCCGTCCTTGAATACCAACGCGCCCTGCGTGCCTTGAAATCCACCCTCGTCACGCCGCTACGCGCCCGCGACCTCGACGCCGCCATCTTTCAGCGTGCGGCCGCCCTCCGCCCGGCCGAGTACCTCGGCCTGCACGCACACGTCTGCGCCGCGCAGGTCCTCGAAGACCAGGCCCGCATCCCCGACGCTGCCCAGAAGATCGCCGCTGCCCAGGCCATCGACCGCACCTACGCCATCCAAACCCCGGCCCTTCTCTACTGTGTCTTTGTCTACTTTGAGGCTGTCTACAACCACGATGCCGCCGCCGCTCGCCTCTGGTGGGACCGCATGGCCGCTCGCCACCCTGACCACACCGCCGTTGACTACCTCACCGCCGCCGCCGCCCTCGCCTGGGTTCAGGGTCTGCCTGACCGCCTGCCCGAATCACGCGCTCAACTCCCGCCAGATTCACACCCGCCATCCCAACGCCCTGCCGACCCACATGCCTCCGCGGAATCCGCCTGGCAGGCCGCGCACGCCGCCGCGGATAAGCTGCCCAACTCCGGCGCCTACATCGCCACCCGAGAACGCATCGCCCTGCTCCGCACCCTGCTCGACCAATCAGCCGGATCGATCGAATCCGCGCAGGTCACCACTGGCGTTTAGGACTATTCTCGCCCCGCAGCCACCGTCTCCGCCACGCCTTGCTCCAGCTCGGTCATCTTCAGGTCGCAGCCTAGTTCTCGCAGACCCGTCAGGTCTGCCTCCGTGAAGTGCTGGTAGCGGCCTTCCAGGTCCTTCGGAAACGGCATGTACTCCGTCGTCGCCGGTCCCAGTGCCGCCGTCAACGCCTTCACCACATCGTTGAAGCTTCTGCTCTTCCCAGACCCCGCGTTCACCACTCCCTGATACGTCGTCCCCGGTCCGCCTGCCTTCGGCGCATACGGCCCCAGTCCGGCAAAAAACATATTCAGCCGCGCCAGGTCCCGCACATACACAAAATCCCTGCGCTGCTCGCCGTCCGCATAGCCACCCGTGCCTGCAAACAACCGCACCTTGCCTGTCTCTTGGATCTGCTTGCCAAAGTGCTGGATCACCGACGCCATGCGTCCCTTGTGCTGCTCCCGCGGCCCATACACGTTGAAGTAGCGCAGCCCCACCGCGGTAATCGGCACAGTCCCCAACTCCACCTGGCGCCGGAAGTAGTGGTCGAACGCCAGCTTGGAGAAGCCATACACATTCAGCGGCTGCTCGTTCTCCAGCGTCGGCGTAAACCGCCCCGGCCCCGACAGCCCATACACCGCCGCGGTCGACGCGAACACCAGCGGCGCGCCTTCGCGCACCGCGAAACCCAGCACTTGCTTCGTGTACGTGAAGTTGTTGTCCATCATGTAAACGCCGTCATCTTCCAGCGTGTTGGAGCAGGCACCCTGGTGCAGCACAGCCTCCACATGCCCCGTTCCCAGCGCATGTTCGTTGATCGCGCGCCGAAACTCGCGCTTGTCCATGTAGTCCGTGTACCGAGCGCCATGCAGGTTCTCAAACTTCTTCGCGTTCGCCAGGTTGTCCACTACCAGGATGTCCGTCAGCCCATGCGCATTCAGCTCATGCACAAGATTGCTGCCGATAAACCCCGCACCGCCCGTCACAATCAACATGCCTGGATCAATCTCCTGTATTGACTCTAACCGCGCCCGCCGCCCAACACCCGCTCCACCGCCCGCTCCATCTCTTCCACGCCGATCGAAGTCAGGCACCGCTTTCGCTCTACGATGCAGATCTCCAGTTCGCATCCTGCGCACTCCGGCGCGTGATAGAGGATCTCGTGTCCGCCGCCAGCCGGATACCAGACGCCCTTCTGTCCGCGCGCGGAGAATGCAATCACGCATGGCACGCCAACGCTCGCCGCCAGATGCATCGGCCCGGAGTCAGGTCCCAGGAAGACCCGCGCATGCCCGATCACAGCCGCCGTCTCGCGCGGCGTAAGCCGCCCGCACAGATTCACCTTCGCGCCCGTCCACTCCTCCGCCGCAAACTCGCTTCCTTCGGCATCTTCACTCGCGCCTACCAGCGCCAACGCATGTTCCGGATATCTTTTCACCAGCCGGCCCAGCAACGCACGCCAGTTCTCCTTGCCCCAGTCCTTGGCCTGCATCTTCGTCCCCGGCCCGCAGACAATCAACGGTCGGCCGCGCAATTCGCCGAGGGCCTCGCCTGCCGCGCGCCGCTCTGCCTCCGTCAATTGCAGGTTCCAGCTCGCAGGATCGTCCACCCGCGCATCCCCCAGCTCGCCGATCAATCGCGCCAGCCGGTGCGCCTCAGACTCCCACATTCCCGTCGCAGCATCGAACCGCCGCTCCATCTCACGCTCACCCGGTGCGCCCACCACGCGCCGCACCCCGCACATGCGAAAGAACAGGAGGTCCCGCCGCACCAGACTCCACGGCCGAAGGTCGGTCAGCAACACCAGCAGGTCAGGCGCAAACCGCCGCACGTCGAGCGCAATCCGCAACAGCTCGGCCACATTCCGCGTCCCTGCGGTGTAGCGCACATACCCATCCAGCAGCCCGGACTCGCCCAACACCGCCGCTGCCGCCGGGGCCTTCGCGTTCACCGGAAAATTCGTCAGCAGCTTTCGTTTCGCGTCCGGATAACGCCGCTCGATCAAATGCAGGCACGGCAGCGCCACCACCATGTCTCCCAGGCTACCCAGCCGGTAGATCAATACTTTTTTGATCAGCCTCTCAGCCGGCAACCTGCGTCTCCTTCTGCTACGCACCCACCATCCATACTTCGTTCGGCGCCATAGAGTCCCTTTGCATACGATACAGTTGAACCGGTGGCTCTACATCCGCAGCCCGTCATGCTCGACCCATCCCACATCGCCGACCTGCATGACCAGGCCACCGCCCGCTGGCACGTCGAGCCGGACTGGCATCCGGACCCCGCCGCGCCCGCTTCTCCAGAATCCGAGTCTCTCGACGCGCTCCTCCTCGCCCACCATCGCGCCAACTTCGACCTCTGGCACGAAGAGGACAAGGCACGCGAGCCCGCAGCGTCCGACTCCAGCATCGCGCAGGTCAAACACGCCATCGATGCCCTCAACCAGCGCCGCAATGATCTCGTCGAGTCCATCGACCGCGCCCTGCTCCAGGCCGCCGGCGCACAGGACTCCGCTACGCCGCTCAACTCCGAGTCGCCCGGCCTCATGATCGACCGCCTCTCCGTCCTTGCCCTCAAGCTCTACCACACGGAAGAGGAGGTCCATCGCGCCTCCGCCACCGAGGCCCATCACCAGAAGAACCGCGACCGCCTCGAGCTGCTGCGCGAACAACGCAGCGACCTCGCGCACTGCCTCGACGACTTATGGCAGCAGGTCCAGTCTGGCGCTCGCCGCTTCAAGCTCTACCGCCAGATGAAGATGTACAACGATCCAGACCTCAATCCCGCCATCTACACTCACCCCACTCCGCGCCCGTCCAGTTGACCTTCTTGCTAACTCTGCGTATAAAACCCAAATCGAGACCATTTGACGGGATTTGCATGTTGAGACGTATCGGTCCCCGGCGAGATCCAGGCGCGCAAGCTTGCTTGCCAGGAGTTATGCCTCTGAATCTCCCTGA
>DATCBR010000396.1:0-2911 GCA_036511765.1 Acidobacteriaceae bacterium
CAGCCCCGCCCGCTTCAGCGGAATCCTGTCCTTCAGATACTCCACCCACTCCGGATTCTCGTACATCACCTTGTTCTGCTCCGTGCGGAACCACCCCGGCGCAAGGCAGTTCACCGTCACGCCCTGCGGCCCCCAGTCATCCGCCAGGCTCATCGTTAGCTGTTTGATCCCGCCACGGCTTGCGCCATACGGCCCCAGCCCCGCATATCCCGCCACCGACGTCACCGACCCGATGTTGATGATCCGCCCATAGCCCCGCGCAATCATTCCCCGCGCGACCGCCTGCGCCACAAAAAACGGCCCGCGCAGGTTCGTGTCGAGCACCGTGTTCCAGTCGTCCCACGTCACATCGAGCGCCCGTTTGCGCACATTGCAGCCAGCATTGTTCACCAGGACGTCGATCCGCCCGAAGTGCTCTTCCGCCGCAGCAACGCCGCGCTGAATGCTCGCGTGCTCGCGCACATCCAGCTTCACGCTGAAAACTTTGCGACCGACCGCGCGAATCTCCTCCGCAAACGGCTCCAGCGACTCCGCATTCCGGCTCGTGATCGCAAGGTCCGCGCCTGCACCCGCCAGCGCCCGCGCCATGTACTGGCCCAGCCCGCGGCTCGTTCCGGTCACCAGCGCAACTCGTCCCGAAAGGTCGAATAGATCGTTCGCGGCATTGCTCATGGCTGTAGCACCACCTTCAACAATCCCGGCTCACCCGCGTACAGCCGCTCGAACCATGCCACTCCATCTTCCAGCGGCGCAACTTTGGAGATCAGCGGCGCCACCTGGATCGCTCCCGACGCCATCAACTCCATGCACCGCGGATACTCGCCCGACGACGCGCACGAGCCCTGCAACCGTATCTGCCGCGACACCACCGACTGCAGTCCCAGCTCCACCGTCGGAGCCACGTTGCCCACCAGCGTCACGCTTCCGCCCTTGCGCACGCAGTCCACCGCCATCTTCACCGTCGCGGTCGTTCCCACACACTCAATCGCAAGCTCCGCGCCCCGCCCCGAGGTCACTGCGGCAATCTCTGCGACAACATCGCACTCGCGCGAATTCAACACTCGTTCCGCCCCGAACTTCCGCGCCATCTCCAGCCGCGACGGATCGATGTCCACCACCATCACCTTCGTCGCACCCGCGGCACGCGCCGCCTGCAGCACCAGCAGCCCGATCATCCCCGCGCCGATCACCACCACCGTATCGTCCTTCGCAATCGGCGCCAGCGACACAGCATGCACCGCAACGGACACCGCCTCAATCATCGCCGCATGTTCAAACGGCAGCGCGTCAGGCAGCAGGTAGGAGACCCGCGCCGGCACCACGACATACTCCGCAAACGCGCCATGCCTGCGAAACAGCGGCGTCGAGACGCCCAGCACCTCGCGCCGGTCGCACAGGTTCACCTCGCCTCTCCGGCAGAAAAAACAATCCCCGCAGTAGATCGTCGAGTCGAAGGTCACACGGTCGCCCGGTTTGAACCCGCTCACGGCGCTGCCCACGGCCTCCACAATCCCCGCCGCCTCATGGCCCATCACAATCGGCGGAATTCTCCGCCCCGTCGAGCCGTCATATCCATGCACATCGCTGCCGCAGATGCCGCACGCACGCACGCGCACCAGCAACTCATCTTCGCACGGCTCGGGGACCGGCAGATCGGCGAGCTCGAGTTGTTTGTATTCGGAGAGAAGAAGAGCTTTCATGCAGACAATACACCAATAAACGAAATGGTGGGCGAGGCGGGGATCGAACCCACAACCCCCGGCTTAGAAGGCCGGTGCTCTATCCAATTGAGCTACTCGCCCGGTGGAACGCAAATGAGTCTGGGCCGATACGCAACCGGCCCGGGTCTCAAATCGATTGTAATGGGGCAGGCGCACGCCAACCACGCACACGCCTCTCATCCGCTAACAGCAGTCACTAAACCAGGACGCGCCGGCTCACCGGCAGTGAACTGTTGCCGCCTCTGGGGAAGAGCCAGTGGTCCACCGCCTCGGCTGCCTTGCGGCCTTCGGAGATCGCCCACACCACCAGGGACTGGCCGCGCCGCATATCGCCCGCGGCAAACACACCCTCGACCGATGTCATGTACTCGGCGTTGGTCTGTACGTTGCCGCGCGCATCCAGCGCCAGCCCAAGCTGCTCGATCATGCCCGGCTTCACCGGCCCCAGGAAGCCCAGCGCCAGAAGTATTAAGTCCGCTTCCAGCACAAACTCGCTGCCCTCAATCGGCGCAAACGATGGCGGCGCGCCCACCCGCACCGCATGCAGCGCCTTCACCCTGCCTTGCGCGTCACCTTCAAACCGCACGGTGTTGATCGCCCAGTCGCGGATGCCGCCCTCTTCGTGGCTGCTCTCCGTGCGCAGCTTCATCGGCCACATCGGCCATGGCGTGGACGCCGCGCGTTCCTCCGGCGGCTTCGGCATAATCTCATACTGGTGCACGCTCTTCGCGCCCTGCCGCAGGCTGGTGCCCAGGCAGTCCGCGCCTGTGTCGCCGCCGCCCAGAATAATCACGCGCTTCCCTGCCGCCAATATTTCCGATGCAGCATCCAGCACATCGCCCTCATTGCGCCGGTTCTGCTGCGGCAGAAACTCCATCGCAAAGTGGATCCCCTTCAGCTCGCGGCCGGCCACTGGCAGGTCGCGAGGACGCTCCGCGCCGCCCGTCAGCAGCACCGCATCATACTCGTCCGTCAGGGTCTCCACCGGCACATTCACGCCCACATGCGCCTCGGTGACGAACGTGATGCCCTCCGCCCGCATCTGGTCCAGCCTGCGATCGATAACATGCTTCTCCAGCTTGAAGTTCGGAATGCCGTACCGCAGCAGCCCGCCGATGCGGTCATTCTTCTCGTACACCGTCACCGAATGCCCCGCGCGCCGCAACTGCTGCGCGGCCGCAAGTCCCGCC
>DATCBR010000397.1:0-18311 GCA_036511765.1 Acidobacteriaceae bacterium
GTATTGGGGAACTCCGATACCGATGGTTTATTGTGCAAATGGGCACGACAGCCCTGAGCCGGGAAAGCCAAGCGTGGAGGCTGGTGGGGTGGTGGCGTTGCCGGAGAGTGCGCTGCCGGCGGAGCTGCCGGCGCAGGTGGAGATAACGCAGCAGGGAGGGTCTCCGCTGGGACGGGTGGCGGAGTTTGTGAATACGACGTGTCCAGTGTGCGGCGGTCCGGCGCGGCGCGAGACGGACACGATGGATACGTTCGTCGACTCAAGCTGGTACTTCTATCGCTACACCGACGCGAAGAATACGGCTGCGCCGTTTGCGAGCGATAAGGCGAGGTACTGGTTCCCGATCGACCAGTACATCGGCGGGGTGGAGCACGCGATTCTGCACCTGATCTATTCACGTTTCTGGACCAAGGTGATGCGCGATATGGGAATGATCGCGAATGATGAGCCTGCGGCGCGGCTGTTTACCCAGGGCATGGTGATCAAGGACGGCGCGAAGATGTCGAAGTCGAAGGGCAACGTGGTGAGCCCCGACGACATGATCGTGCGCTATGGCGCAGATGCGACGCGCATGTATGCGCTGTTCGCGGCGCCGCCGGACCGCGACCTGGACTGGCAGGAGGATGGCGTCGCAGGCATCAGCCGCTTTCTGGCGAGGGTGTACCGGCTGGCGAGCAAATACAGCGAGCGAGCAAGTCAGCGAGTCGGCAAGTCAGCAAGTCAGCGAAGTGCAGCCGAGGGAAAGTTGCTGCGGGCGTTGCATCAGACGATTGCGAAGGTGACGGAAGACTTCAGCGGGCGCTGGCACTTCAATACGTCGATTGCGGCGGTGATGATTCTCGTCAACGAAATTGCTGCGGCGGAAGCGGCGATGGATGCCGGCGAGGTGAGCGCGGCGGCGATTGCTGAGCTCTTCCGCGGGTTGACGTTGCTGCTGGCGCCCTTCGCGCCGTTCCTCGCGCAGGAGCTTTGGGGGGAACTGGGTGGCGAGGGTGCGGTCTTCCGCGCCGCGTGGCCGGAGGCAGATGCCGAGCTGGCGCGCGAGAGTGAGATTGAGATTCCGGTGCAGGTGAACGGCAAGCTGGTGGTTGTGATTACGGTCCCCGCAGGCAGCGATGAGGCGACGGTGAAGGCTGCGGCGCTGGCGAATGCCAAGGTGCAGGCGCGTGTTGAGGGCAAGACGGTGGTGAAGGTGATCGTTGTGCCGGGCAAGCTGGTGAATCTGGTGGTGAAGTAGAAAGAGGGAACAGGGATCAGGGAGCAGGGAGACAAGGGGACAGGGAACCCGGAACAGAGAACGCATGCAAGCGGCGAGGTGCGTGGCACGCAGTCGTTCGTGCATACGCTGTCGTGGTGCTGGCAGCGGCCGGGGCTGACGGCGCTGGAGATTGCGTGGCGCTGGGCGCTCGGGATTCCTGCGGCGGCGATTGTGTGGCGTGAGGCGCTACGCATCTGGAACTCGGTGCCACTGGATGTGGGCGCGCTCGAGCGGATGACCATCCTGAACCCGATGGCGTCGGCGGAGACGATTCGGGATGCAACGGGGCAGCTGTTGGTCCCGGCGTTTGTGGTGGTAACGCGGTTTGGGCCTCTATTGTTGGCGACCTGGATCGTTGTCTCCTCGTTGGGACGGGCGCTGGTGGCAAAGCAGATCCTGCGGCGCATGGATTGCGGTGTCACAGTGCGTCCGGGGACGCTGATCCTTCTGCAGGCGTTGCGAATGCTCGCGCTGGCGGGGAGCTTCGCGGCATGGTTCTATTGCCTGCGCGTGGATGCGGTGATCGCGGTGGCGACTCCGATCGGCGAAGGACGTGAGCCCAGTCTGGTGCTGCTGTGCGCGATTGGGATTGCGGCGACGCTGGGCATGTTCACGCTGTGGGCGATTGTGAGCTGGGTGTTCTCTGTTGCTCCGCTGCTGGCGATGCTGCGCGGGCTGAATGCTGGCGCGGCGCTGAAGGCCGCGCTGATGTTGGGTGAGCTGAAGGCGAAGTTGGTGGAGATCAACCTGGTGATGGGCATTGTGAAGATTGCGCTGGTAGTGCTGGCGATGGTCTTCTCAGCGTGCCCTTTGCCGTTTGAGAGCATTGCAACACCGGGCTTCATGGTGCGCTGGTATATCGCCGTGGGGGCTTGGTATCTGATTGCATCGGACTTCTTCCACGTGGTGCGGCTGGCGGCGTATGTACAGCTGTGGCGGTCCTATGAGCCGACAGAGGCGGCTGGCGACGCTAGCTGACGTACACACCTAACGAACCTAGCCGGCAGACGCTAGCTGACAAACCTAGCTGACGAGGTGGCCCATCTTCTCGCGCTTGGTTTTGAGGTAGCGTTCGAAGGTCGGCTCCGCAGGTACATCGGCAGAGATGCGCTCGACGACGGGAATACCCACCAGTTCCAGTGCCGCGACCTTCTGCGGATTGTTGGTAATCAGCCGGACTGAAGTGACTCCGAGCATCTTGAGCATGACAGCAGGCAGCTCGTACTCGCGGCAGTCGGCACGATAGCCCAGCTCCAGATTGGCCTCAATGGTGTCGAGGCCCTGGTCCTGGAGCTCATAGGCCTGTAACTTGGCCATCAGACCGATACCCCGGCCCTCCTGGTTCTCGTAGATCAGGATGCCGGCGCCAGCCTCTGCGATGGCTGCGAGCGCGAGCTCCAGTTGCTGCCGGCAGTCACAGCGGAGCGAGTGGAAGACGTCGCCAGTAAGGCACTGCGAATGGATGCGCACGATAGGCGGGGTAGTGTGCACGTCGCCCATCACCAGCGCGACTGCGGTCTCGACGCGCTTTGCCGGAGGGGGCTGCTCGTCATTGCAAGGCTCTGGATTGAGGACGGTCCCCTCGAACCCAAGAATGCGAAACTGTCCCCAGCGAGTAGGAAAGTCGGCCTCGGCCAGCTTGCGCACAGATTCAAAGGGCATGGCACGATTATACGTTTCGCCGGTTGTCGAGCTTCTATGTCCCAATGTAGTCTCGCCGCGATAGAGTTATCTCCATGGCGTTCGCAGCAAACTATATCGATCAGAGGCCGATCAAAGACACGATCATTCTGATCACGCTGCTGATCGAGCTGGGCGTTGCCGCATCCTATGCGGGTGCGCTCGCCCGCTCCAATACTTTTAAGAGCCTGTTGCTGCACCGTCGCCGCAGTCCCCGCCAGACGCTCGCATTACTGGCCATCATGTGCCTGCCGCTTGCGCTGGGCGTCTATATCCGCATTCGCGTGCCGAACTTCTATGCGGCCGACCTCTCCTTTGAAGCGACCATTCTGATGGCGTTGCTGCTGGGGCCAGCCGCAGCGATGCTCGGTGGGCTGGTCTTCTCCCTGCCGGCAATCTCGCATGGCGAATATGGCGCTTTGTTTGTCAATGTCGCGGTCGCCGCGATTATCGGCATTTACGGGCGTTTTACGGACCGCGAAGATGTCTGGTCGTTCTCGCCGATGATCGACCTGAGCCTCTACCAGTGGGTCACGCGCAATCTGCGTCGTCCGCACTTCGATCGTCAGATCATGTTGCTGGTGCTTATTACGGCGATGCAGTTTGCCGTCAGCATGTTGTCGCGGTTCTATCCTCGCCGTTACTTCGAACTGCACTCGGCCTACTGGCTGGTGGAGCTTGCCATCTGCGCCTGTGCGCCGGTTGTAGTCGGCATTCCGCTGAAGATATGGAACGCCATCCGCACCGAGCGGAAGCTGGAAGAGCAGGGCCGCCTGTTGATGGAGGCGCGTCTGGACGCGTTGCAGCGCCAGATTAACCCTCACTTCCTGTTTAACACGCTCAACTCGATTGCCTCGCTTGTTCGGTCCCAGCCAGAGCTGGCGCGCGAGATGATCGTGAAGCTGGCGAATATCCT
The DNA here is from genome assembly GCA_036511765.1 of Acidobacteriaceae bacterium. Taxonomy (GTDB): domain Bacteria; phylum Acidobacteriota; class Terriglobia; order Terriglobales; family Acidobacteriaceae; genus Edaphobacter. Next base: position 3,855 of record DATCBR010000397.1, read on the forward strand.
GCGCGTCCTGCTTAAAAACCGCGACGCGTTCGTGCCGTTCGAAGAAGAGCTTGCCTTCACGGATGACTATCTCGACATCGAAGTGGTCCGGTTCGGAGAGAAGCTGCGCGTGGTGAAGGAGATCGCGGAAGACACTCTGCCGATCGTAGTGCCCAGTATGCTGCTGCAGCCGTTGATCGAAAACTCGATCAAGCATGGGCTGGAGCCCCGCATTGGCGGCGGGACCGTCACACTACGCAGCCGAATTCTCTCCGACGGACGGCTGCTGATTGAGGTGGAGGATGATGGAATCGGCATGCAGGCTGAGGCAACGGCGGGGGTTCTATCGGAGGCCGGCAGGAGCGGATCGGCCAGTGGCAACGGGATCGGCATGCGCAATGTGCGGGAGCGCATGGCGGTGCTCTATGGCAGCCAAGCGGAGGTGGAGGTGGTGAGCCGCCCGGGCCGGGGCACAAAGATCACCCTCATTATGCCAGTGCTGGATGCGGGCGCTGCACCGTGGGGCAAGCTCGGCGAAGCGCTGCAAGCCACGTGGGCCGATGTCTCGCACGCATTGACGCGCGAATAACGCTATGCAGGACCGGTGGAATTTCCCCGCTGCTCCACCGCGCTGCGCGCAAGGACCCGCTCGTAGTAGGCCTCGTAGAGCGGAATCACTTTGGTGGCGCAGAAGTGTTCCGTTGCGGTGCGGCGGGCTGCGAGGGCCATCGCCGCAAGCCGCTGCTCATCGCGCAGAAGAGCGGTGGCCGCCTGGCCCATCGCCTCTACATCGCCGACGGGGAAGAGCATCCCGTTCACGCCGTCTGCGATCAGTTCCGGCACGCCGCCTACGCGGGTCGCGATCGCGGGCACGCTGCACGCCATTCCTTCCAGCGCCGCGAGGCCAAAGGATTCCATCTCGGACGGCATCAGCATCAGATCGGCGAGCGGCAGCAGTTCGTTTACGTTGTCCTGTTTGCCGAGGAAGTGGATGCGATCGGCCACTCCCAGCCGAAGCGCAAGGTATTCGGCTGATGAACGCTCCGGCCCGTCGCCGATCAGCATCAATCGGGCGGGCATCGCTTCGGCGACTCGCGCAAAGACTTCAATCACGTCCGTGACGCGCTTTACCGGGCGGAAGTTCGAGAGGTGGACCAGCAACTTTTCATCGGCGCGCGCATACTCCGGCCGCATGGCCGCGTACTTTGCGGGATCGCGAACATACACATCGCAGTTGACGAAGTTGCGGATTACCTCGATTTCACCCTGGATGTTGAAGGCCTCTCGCGTGCGGTCGCGCAGATATGAGGAGATGGCGGTGACGCCATCGGACTGTTCGATGCCGAACTGGGTAATCGGCAGGTAGGAGCGGTCCAGGCCGACCAGTGTGATGTCTGTGCCGTGCAGCGTAGTGATGAAGGGGAGATAGCGGCGGCGCGCAGCTTCCAGTTTCGTCTCCAGCATCTGGCGCGCCAGTAACGCGGAGAGGGAATGCGGGATCGCGTAGTGCACATGCAGCAGGTCGAGCTGATAGAACTCGGCCACCTCTGCCATGCGCGTTGCCAGCGCGAGATCGTACGGAGGGTGCTCGAAGAGCGGATACTGATACACCTCGACCTGGTGAAAGCGAATATTTGTCTCACGGCCGCTCAGCCGGAAGGGCGGGGAAGAGGTGATGAAGTGTACTTCGTGTCCGCGCGCGGCCAGTTCAATACCCAGCTCCGTCGCGACGACTCCGCTGCCACCGTAGGTCGGGTAGCAGGTGATGCCGATCTTGCGCCTGGAAGCCATGAGTATGCCGGTTACGCTTTGGCCATCTCCGCGACGCCGGCCATGGCAACGATCGATTGGCTATACGGTGCCTTCAGGACACCGCGTTCGGTGATGATCGCCGTGACGTACTTCGCAGGAGTGACGTCGAACGCAGGGTTCTCGATGCCGACGCCGTGGGGCGTCATCTGCCTGCCGTTTGAGTGCGTCACCTCGCGCGCGCTGCGCTGTTCGATGGGTATGTCATCGCCATGCGCGGTTGCCAGGTCCAATGTGGACCATGGCGCGGCGACATAAAAGGGGATGCCGTGCTCCTTGGCCAGCACCGCCACGCCATAGGTGCCGATCTTGTTGGCAACATCTCCATTGGCGGCGATGCGGTCCGCCCCGACGATGACGGCCTGTATCTTGCCCTGCCGCATCAGAGAAGCGGCCATGTTGTCGCACAAGACGGTTGTCGGAATGGAATCCTTCATCAACTCCCATGCGGTCAAACGGGCGCCTTGCAGGAACGGGCGCGTCTCGTCGGCATAGACGCTGATAGCATGGCCGCGTTCAACTGCCGCGCGAATGACGCCCAGCGCCGTGCCATAGCCACAGGTGGCCAGCGCGCCTGCGTTGCAGTGCGTCAGGACGACGCCTTCTTTTGGCAGCAGCGCCGCGCCATGTGTGCCCATCTGTTTGCATGCGGCGATGTCCTCGTCATACATCTCGCGTGCGCGCGCAACGACTGCGGTCTTGATCTCGGGGATCGGCTTGCCTCGCTCCGCCAGGGAGTTATACACGCCGCGGATTTCATTGATTCCCCAGAAGAGGTTCACCGCCGTGGGTCGCGTCTCGGCCAGCGTCCTGGCGATCACGTCAACCTCAGCCGTTAGCTCCGGCAGGGTCTTCGCGGCGCTGCGGTCGATACCGAGGGCCATGCCCATTGCCGCGGAGACGCCGATGGCGGGCGCGCCGCGCACGATCATGTCGCGGATCACGGTTGCGACTTGTTTATAGTCGGTTGCCAGAACGTAGGTCTCCTCGAGCGGGAGCTTCGTCTGGTCCAGAAAATTAACGCCTTCCGGTAGCCATTCCAGTGTGGGAATCATTGTTTATAGTTTATCAAGTTGAACTGATCAGGCCTATGCGAAGTTGTCGGCAAATTCCTGCAACGAGGACAGTGGCACGCTCCATTCAGAGATGGGGTCTCCGTCCTCGCTCGCGGTTCGTCTGTCCGGAACGAAATCGAAGGCTTGAGCGACGACGAAGGATCGCGCCTGTTGGTCATAGAACAGAAAATGGTTTTGGGCATAGACAACATCGCCACAGCGGTATAAGGGCCACCATTGAAGATGGCTTGACGCATCGGGGCCGATATATTCAGTTATAAGGGCGGCCTTGCTTGCTCCTTCCAGCAAAGAAGTGACCGCATCACGCCATTGGCGCTCGTAATCCTCTTTGGTCCATTCATAAAGACTCGAAAGAAAGCTTTCTCTGTAGTCGCCGATCGCCAACTCTCCCTCAGCCCCAGCGGTGGTCCTGTCGTCGTACTCATAAACGAGCGGAACGTCGGAGAATGTAATTGAAAAAGGGGTCGACATCTAGCGCCTCATCGCCGCCACGTGCGTACTGCGTATATCATTTGCGGTGAAGACCGCGTGGAAAGGGATTTCGTTGTCGGCTGGAATCTCTGCGAGCACCCGCTCAATCGCCTCGCGGCCGCCCTGCTCCCGGTCCACCAGACACAGCACTCCGGCTACCACCATTCCCGCATCGCGGACCGCTTCGATTGCAGTGATCGTCGAGCCGCCGGTGGTGCATACGTCATCGACGATGACTACCGGCGCGCCCTCCTCCAGAAAACCCTCGATGCGCCGGCCAGTGCCGTGGACCTTTTCCGACTTGCGCACCAGAAAGCCGTGGACCAGCTCTGGCGTGAGGCTGGGATCAGCGCCGTCGAGATGCAGTTCATCGCCCAGGGCCGCGATCTCGATGTAGTCCGCCAGCGCCCACGCGCTCGCGCTGGCCACGTTGGAGACCAGCGGGTCAGCGCCCATGGTTAAACCGCCGACAGCCTTTGCCTCCGGCATGTATTCGCGAATGAGGTCATAGAGCACAAGACCGGCGAGCCTGCCTCCCTCGGCATGCAGCGTGGTGGTGCGGCAGTCAATGTAATAGTCGGACTTCTGCCCGCTGGCGAGGGTGAAGTCACCCAGGCGGAAGCTGAGTGTCGCAATCAGGTGCAGCAGGGAAGCGCGGGCGTCGGTTGCCATATGCTTCCAGCATATCTTGACGCAGACACACCCTCACAATCGCGAGACGGTTCAGCGATGCATCCTTTCCAGATGCCGGTAACCGCCGGTCGCCAGCAATGCGGCCAGAAAGATCAGCCCGTTGTATGCCGCGTGGACCATTGCAGACGCGGCCACGGACCCCAGTCTCAAGCGCACGGCCGTTAGAAAAAGCGAGACGCAGTATAAGGCCGCCAGAACTCCCCAGGCGTATCCCACCTGTTGAGCATGAAGCCACACGAATAAAGCGCTGGTCAGGGCAGCAGAGATGAACCACGCGGCATTGGATATCCCGACGCCCGATTGCCAGTTTGCATAGCTCTCCGCCGTACGAGGTATGCGCAGCCAGTCGACGGCGATGGCAAACGCAGGCAGCAGCATTCCGCGAAATGCGATCTCCTCAAAGACCGGTGCCACGAAGATGCCGAATAAGGTGATCTCCCACGCTGCCAGTGGAGTTACAAAAAACTGGTCAATCTCCGCCGTCGTGGGCTGCGCAATAAACTGGTCCAGAAATGCAATCGTCAGGCCGGACAGCAGGCCAAGCGCCAGCAGCCTCCATGCCAGGGGACGCGCCGCGCTCCAGCGCCACTGCAATCCTTCAAGAAACGGCCTGTGCCACAGGAGAGGAAAAAACAGCCACGCTCCGGCCAGCGTGCCTGCATACGTCGCGGCGAGCACGGCAAGCTGCAGCATCGGATGCTGTACGGTGATCTGCCCACCACTCTGCTTCACTGGAGAGAGGCCAAGCATTACCAAGGCAAGCTGCAGCAAAAAGAACAGCATCGCCGCGAAGACAAGGAAGAGAGCTGCATGGCCCAGGTTCGGAACCCGCTTTGCGCCGGACCCAGGCGTCTCGGGCCGATCTGGCCCGCTTGCCGCTGCATCGAATTGTTGGATTGGCGGCAGGCTCATGCGGTCCTGGCCTCGCGCGTGATCTTCCTGGCGCTGCTTGCCCCGCGCGATGGTTGCCCATTCGCGGTATCGCCTGTCCCAGCCTTCTTTGCGGTCGGCACGCCGGTCTTCTTTTCCGGCGCTGCAAATTTCTTCTTCGGCCCCTTCACTCTGTCCGGCGCAGCGGCGATCTCCGCCGGCTGCGGACCTGCATGGCGCGACCCGCCGCTTCCATTGCGGGAGCCGCCGTTTGTGCCTGTTCCGTTGACAAGCTGTGGATAGTAGCGCGCGAGGAAGCTACCCGTATGTGAGGCCGCAACCGTTGCCACCTGTTCGGGTGTTCCATGCGCGACCACATGTCCGCCGCGTTCGCCGCCCTCCGGCCCCAGGTCCAGCACGTAGTCGGCGTTGCGGATGATGTCCAGATTGTGCTCGATGATGATGACTGTGTTGCCCAGATCGGTCAGCCGGTGCAGCACCTCCAACAGCCGCTGCACATCGGCGAAGTGGAGGCCCGTTGTCGGCTCATCGAGCAGATAGAGTGTGCGGCCGGTCTGCCGCTTGGAAAGTTCGCGCGCCAGCTTCATGCGCTGTGCCTCGCCGCCGCTCAGCGTCGTGGCGGACTGACCCAGGTGGATGTAACCCAACCCCACATCCACCAGCGTCTGCAGTTTGGCCGCAGCGGCGGGGATGTCCTTCAGCACAGGAAGCGCGTCCTCGATCGGCAGGTCGAGCAGGCCGGCAATGGTGTAGCCGTTGAAGCGGACGGCCAGCGTCTCCTGGTTGTAGCGTTGCCCATTGCAAACATCGCAGAGCACATAGACATCGGGTAAAAAATTCATCTCAATGCGCTTCTGCCCTTCGCCCTGGCAGGCTTCGCAGCGGCCACCCTGCACGTTGAAGCTGAAGCGCCCCGGCTTGTAGCCGCGTTCCCGGGACTCGGGGAGCATCGCGAAGAGATCGCGGATTGCCGTGAAGACGCCGGTGTAGGTTGCCGGATTGGACCGCGGGGTGCGGCCGATGGGCGATTGGTCAATCTCAATCACCTTGTCGATCTGGTCGATGCCAACCACGCGACCATGCCGGCCCGGCTCTTCGCGCGAGCCGTAGAGCTCCCTGGCCAGCGCGCGATAAAGGATGTCATTCACCAGCGTGCTCTTGCCGGAGCCGGAGACACCTGTAACCACCGTCATGACACCCAGCGGGAAGTGCGCGGTCAGTTCGCGCAGGTTGTGGGCGTGCGCGTTCTCGACCGTGATCCATTTGCCGGTCAGCGGTCGCGGCGCACCGCGGGTCACGATCTCGCGCTTGCCGGCGAGATACTGGCCAGTCAGCGATGCGGGAGCTGCCATCACATCGTCAGGCGTGCCGGCCGCAATCAGTTCGCCGCCATTCTTGCCCGCGCCCGGGCCAAGGTCCAGCACATAGTCGGCTTTGCGGATCGTATCTTCATCGTGTTCGACGACAAGCACTGTGTTGCCCAGGTCGCGCAAATCTTCGAGCGCGCGGATCAGCCGCTGATTGTCGCGCTGATGCAACCCGATGGATGGCTCGTCGAGCACATACAGCACGCCACGCAGGCGGGAGCCGATCTGTGTTGCCAGGCGGATGCGCTGGCCCTCGCCGCCGCTCAGTGTCGCGGCGGAGCGCTCGAGCGACAGGTAGTCCAGGCCGACGGCATTCAGAAACTCCAGCCGCTCGATGATCTCGCGCTGCAGGCGGTCCGCAATGATGCCCTCGCGCCCGGAGAATTGCATGGCACGCGCGCCGATGAGCGCCCGCTCCAGAGAGAGCGCGGTGAAGTCCGCGATGGACATTGCTTTGCTGCCCACTCTTACCGTGACGGCCAGGGACTCCGGCCGCAGCCGCCGGCCTTTGCATCGCGGGCACGTGGTCGCGGACATGTACTGCATCATGTACTCGCGGTAGCCTTCGCTGCGTGTCTCGTCCAGGTTGGAGCGCAGATAGGCAAAGATGCCGTGGAAGCCTGTCCGCCCGCGCTCGCCAGCGGGGGGGCCGTACAGAAAGAGGTCTTGCTGCTCCTTCGTCAGCTTCTCGAAGGGCTGCTTCAGGTTGATTTTGTACTTCTCCGCGGCGAGTTTTATCAGGCGGAGCAGGTAGGCCGATCCCGATCCCGGCCCCATGGCCCCGTCCAGCAAGGGTTTCGACCAGTCGGTGATGGTCTTTGCCGGGTCGAAGTCATAGATGCTGCCGAGGCCGTGACACTCCGGGCAGGCGCCATAGGTGGAGTTGAAGGAGAAGCTGCGCGGCTCCAGTTTGGCCACGTTGATGCCGCAGTCCGGGCAGGCCATGGACGAGGAGTACAGTGTCTCGATCTGTTTGCGCGTCTCCGGGTCCTGCGTCGCAATCAACACCAGCCCCTTGGCCATTTGCAGCGCCTTGGCGATGGAGGTTTCCAGGCGGGCGGTGTCGTACTTTCCCGCTTGACCGGCCACGGGCTTCAAGATCACGCGGTCAACGATGGCCTCTACGGTATGGTTCTTCTTCTTGTCGAGCCGCATGCCTTCGGTCAGCTCGGCCATCTCGCCATCGATGCGCGCGCGGAAGCCCTGCTGATCGAGAGCATCCAGTTCTTCGCGGAACTCGCCCTTGCGTCCGCGCACCAGCGGCGCGTATACCGTGATGCGTTCTCCCGGCGCTGCCATCCGGTCCCCAATCTGCGCGACGATCTGCTCCGGAGTCTGCCGCGTGATGGGCATACCGCAGTTGGGGCAGTGGGGCTGGCCGACGGAGGCGTACAGCAGCCGCAGGTAGTCGTAGATCTCCGTGATGGTCCCGACGGTGGAGCGCGGACTGCGCGAGGTCGTCTTCTGCTCAATGGAGATTGCCGGTGACAGCCCGTCGATCGCGTCCACGTCCGGCCGTTCCATCTGGTCCAGGAACTGCCGCGCGTACGCGGAGAGTGTCTCGACGTATCGCCTCTGCCCCTCGGCGTAGATCGTGTCAAAGGCCAGCGAGGACTTGCCCGAGCCGGATAGCCCGGTCACCACCGTCAACGTATTGCGCGGGATTTCGACGGAGACGTTGCGCAGATTGTGCTGCCGCGCACCGCGCACCGTGATGTGTGTGATTGCCATTCAGGAATGTCTGCCCAATACCGCCAGTGTCAATGCGTGCTCTTCAGGACAAAACGGCCAAGTTACTAGGATACGGCATCTCGACCACAGGCCCGGTAATCCGGTTGGGACGGCAGGCATGATTCGGAATCGGCCGCTGCTGAATACCGCATGTACCAGATTCAACAACGCATTTCCTCGGCTTCCCTTGAAGTTGTAGTTGCAGTTTAAGCAATTGCTGCCAGAATGAGCGTGTACGTGCCGCTTGCGGAACGCCAACGTATCTCAACAGCCCAGGGAAAGAAGAATCGGCCTTGTCCACCTTTGTTGGTCTTATCTGTGCAGTGCTTGTGTCTTTGGCTTCCGGTGTATTGATGGCCTATGGGGTGTGCGTCGCGTTTTTCGGTGTCCTTGGCGGCAGCCGTGTACCGGAGAGGACCGTGTCCCGGCCGGTTGCAGTTCCCGCAAAGGCGGATTCCGAAACGGCGTTAGCCTTCTGATGCGCCCAGCTCAATCCCTCTGGCCTCCGGCCCGAGCGCGGTTAGCACGGCAACGGCGATAGCTACGATCACCACTGTTCCTGAAAGCGCCACTCGCAGAGAGCCGCCACTGTGGCGGTCGGCGTAGGTTTGCTGGAAGATCTGGTTGCGGGAAGAGATCAGGTTGCCAAGCTGATAGGCAAAGCCCGGCAGCACCGCACGCACCGGCGCTGGAGAGAGCTCATTCAGATGCGCAGGGACGATGCCCCAGGCCCCCTGCACTGCGAACTGCATCAGGAAGCCACCCAGAGCGAGTATAACTGCGGTGTGCGACCACGCCCAGAGCGGAATCATCGGAATCGCGAGCAGAGCGGCCAGCACAATGGTGCGTTTGCGGCCCAGCCGTTCCGAGATAGTTCCAAAGCACATGCCTCCGAAGAGTGCGCCAAGATTGCTGATGGCGGCGATAAGGCCTGTGTGGCCGACCGTCTGGTGAAGGTCGTGCTGCAGAAAGGTCGGATACAGGTCCTGCGTGCCGTGGCTGAACGAATTGAAAGCAGTCATCAACAGAACGATGAAGAGAAAAATGGGCAGGGCCCTGGCCATTGCGCCCCAGTCCGTGCCGGAGCGCCGCGAGGGGCCGGCTTTGCGCGACGCGAGCCACGCGGGCGACTCCTCCACCTTGTAGTTGAGATAGAGGCCGAGCAGCGCCGGTAGAGTGCCGATCATAAAGAAGACGCGCCAGTTGGTCAGCAATCCCGTTCCGTGCAGGTGAGGGAAGAGCTGCCAGTAAAGCAGCGCAGCCAGCAGGTTGCCGCAGACGTATCCCTCCTGCAGCAGGCCGGAGAAGAAGCCACGGTTTTTCGCAGGGAGGGTCTCCAGCGCGAGCGCCGCTCCCACGCCCCACACGCCGCCCATCGCTACGCCAAACAGCGCGCGGCATACCAGAAAGCTATGCAGTGTGGGTGCAAGCGCGGACGCAAGTTCAAACGCCGAGAACGCGATTACGTTGACGATCAGCGTAGGTCTCCGCCCGAAGCGCTCGGCCATCGTACCGAAGAGGAATGCGCCCAGCGGCCGCATGGCCAGTGTCCAAAAGATGGCCTCCTCCACCGCCTTGCGCGAGGTGTGGAAGTCTCCGGCGATGGCAGTGAGACAAAATGTGAGGAGAAAGAAATCGAAGGCGTCCAGCATCCAGCCAAGGAAGCAGGCAGCGAAGGTGTTGCGCTGGACACGCGTCAGCGTGCGGAAGTTCTCAAGAAGAGTCACGCCCGAATGCTAGCATCCGCCTGTACGCGGCTACATCTTGGCGCGAAGGGGAGTTACCTGCGCGGCCGCCGGCATCTGGACCACTTCAGCATCCTGCGCATAGTTCTTCAGCAACTGATGGTGCAGGCAGTAGAGCGCCAGCTCCAGGCGATCGGAGACGCCGAGCTTGTCATACACCTTGCGCAGGTAGTTCTTGATCACCTGCTCTGTGGTCCCGATCTGGTAGGCGATCTCCTTGTTCCTCATGCCTCGCGTAATACAACTGATGATGGCCAGCTCCTTTTTGGAGAGCTTGGGCTGCACGCGCGGATTGGTGAGGGAACTGGCCTGCGAGCGATAGGCTTCGATCACCCAGCTGATGGACTGGTTGTCGATCCAGGTCTCACCGTCGGCGATCTTGCGCACGCACTTGATCAGCAGGTCGGGCGAGATGGAACGCGGCACCACACCACGCACTCCGCGGCGATACAGCTCGACGATGTTGGACTCGTCGGCGTCTACCACCTGGACGATCAGCTTCGCGTTTGGCGCGTGCTTCATCATCTCAGGGATGGCGTCGATCGTTCCTGCGATCATCTGGCCTTCGAGCAGGACCACGTCCGTGGGGTAGCGTTGCAATGCGGAGTGAAGATTGGGTAGCGATTCGGCCTGCGCCACCACGCGAAGGTCATCCTCCAGCGCAAAGACTTTCTTCATGCCGACGCGATAGATCGCCTGGGTGTCCGCGAGGATGATGCGAACCACCGAAGTCGCCGCGGACGTGTGGGGGTTCTGGTCAGGCTCTGCGAGGTGCGGCGCGGGAGGCCGCGACATCGGAGTCAGGGAGGATTTCTCGGAGTGCAGGGTCAGCGTCATGGGGTGTCAGGCCTTCAGGGAGTATTCGTCGATCACAGCCGCCGCCATGGCCTCGCCTTCGGCGAGATGGTGGCGGACGATGCGTCCGGTGCACTGAACGCGAATGTCGGTGTCGCCGCCCAGCACAGCGGACGGCATGTCCATGGTGAACTCGACGCTGCTGCCGATGCGGGGCAGTTGGGCGGAGGTAAACAGCAGACCGTTAGAAGAGATGTCGCGCGTGGTCGCTTCGATCATTCCGTCCTCAGTCTTGAGGTGCATGGCAAGCTGCATGGGAAAGCGGACTGCGGTCCGTACCGCGTCCCATCCTCCGGGTCTGTGCCAGGCCTTCAAGGCTTACCTCCTCTGGACTGCCGGGTTTTGGTTGTCCCGTTTTCAGTTACCAAAGTTTATGCTACAAACCCATTGTGCCACTCCGTATTTCGGCGCACGATGGCACTTTGGTTGCACTACGAGTCACCTTGGTGGGGAAATGGTAACCAGCCAGGACCGAAGGCAGGAAAGCATTGAGGACAACGGCCAGCCGTCTCGGAGACGGGGCCATACCGGCTACTGAGTGGTGAGATGTATGGTGGTGGGAGATTGGGCTTACGCAGCTGCGGGGTGCGCCTTGAGGTAGTCTTCAATCTCCTGCAACTCGGCTGGGCTTAGCCGGAACTTTGCCGCGGGCCAAACGCCCTCCACCTGCTCCGGACTGCGCGCGCCCACGATCGCCGCTGTGACGGCTGGGTTGGCCAGCGTCCATGCGATGGCGACGACGCCGGCAGAGACGCCGTGCCGCGCGCCGATACCCTTGAGAAACTCCGCGATGCCGAGGTTCCGGCTCAGGTGAGGCTCCTGGTAGTTCTTCGCGTTGCGGCGGAAGTCGTCCGGAGGCAGTGCCGCGACGCGCTCCTTGGTCATGGTCCCGGTCAGCAGGCCGGAGTGCTGCGGCGAATAGTTGATCACACCGATGGAGTGCTCGCGGCAGAAGGGGAGTATCTCCGGTTCGGCAGAGCGATTGATCATCGAGTAGGGCGGTTGCAGAGAGGTGATGCGCTCTACCTCCAGCAGCCGCTCCATCTCCTGCACCCCGAAGTTCGACAGCCCGATGTACCGGACCTTGCCCTCTTTCTTCAGCGCGGCCATGGTCTCCCAGGCGGCCACCATGTCTTCACCGTCCGCCGGCCAGTGGATCTGGTAGAGGTCAATCCTTTCCACCTGCAAACGCCGCAGGCTGTCCTCGCACTCGCGCCGGATGTGTTGCGTGCTGCGAGAGACTTCGCGCTTCTCATCCCACACCAGCCCGCACTTGGTGAAGAGGAAGGGCTTGATGTGGTGTTGCTTCACCGCTCTGCCCACAATCTCCTCGGAGTGGCCCAGGCCATACACGGCTGCCGTGTCGATCCAGTTGATGCCAAGGTCGAGAGCGCGATGGATCGCTGCCATCGATGCTTCGTCATCCTGCGGGCCCCAGGCGTGGGACCAGTTGCCGCCGCCGATGGCCCACGTTCCCAACCCCAGCGGGGAGAGCCACATATCCGATGTTCCGAGCTGATTGATCTTCATAGAGATTGTCTTAGGTCAGGCCTGACTTCCAAAAGTTGATTCCAGACTACACGAGCAAAATGGAATTGACTGTTGCTTCAAAACCGGTTGCGCCCGGTGCGATAGTCTTCTGCTAGTACGCCTATGAGCGAAGCAGGCACAGGGGTCGCGGCCGAAAGCGGGGCTGGCGGCACAGGCAGCGCAACCGGCGGGTCAGCGGCCCCGCGCAAGGGCAAAGCGGCCCCGCGCAAAGGCAAAGCGGCCCCGCGCAGTCCCAATGGCTCTGCCACCGGCCTTTCCGCCGGCGCGAAAAACTCAAAATCGCGCCCTACAACATCCGCCTCCATTCGCAAGCGGAAGGAAGCTTCGCAGGCGAACGAGCCGCGCTACTTCGATCGCGACGAAGGCTGGATGCTGTTCAACCGCCGCGTGCTGGAAGAGGCTGAAGACGCCTCCAACCCGCTGCTGGAGCGCGTTAAGTTCCTGGCCATCACCGCAAGCAATCTCGACGAGTTTGTCGAGATTCGCGTAGCCAGCCTGTTGCAGCACATTGAAGAAGGGACCATCGAGCCGCAGCGCCAGGACGAAAGCGGCATCACGCAGGAACAGCGCCTCACGCACCTCAGCGCAGTGATGCACGAGTTTGTGGAAGCGCAATATGCGTGCTGGAACGACCAACTGCTGCCCGCGCTGCGCGCCAAGAACATTCGTCTTCTCAACTGGCGCGAGCTGGACCAGAAGGCCAGGGATTACGCGCTCGCTTACTACGAGAGCCAGGTCGACCCGCTGCTGACGCCGGTAACCATCGACCCTTCGCACCCCTTTCCGCGGGTCCTGAACAAGGCGCTCTGCATCGCGCTGCTCCTGCGGTCCGGCAGGGCGGCGAAGCGCTCGCCAGCGGTGCTAGGTGTAGTTACGGTTCCGCGCGCTCTGCCTCGTCTGGTGCCGCTGCCCTCGGCGGAAGGCCGCCATGACTTCATCATGCTGCACAAGCTGATCGAAGCTCAGGTGGAAGGGATGTTCCGCGGCTATCAGGTGCTGGCCCGGGCGCCCTTCCGGGTGACGCGCAACAGCAACCTCTATCTGCAGGAAGAAGAGGCCCGCAGTGTGCTGGAGAGCGTTCGCGAGGAGCTGCACAACCGCCGCAAAGGCGATGCGGTGCGCATGGAGATCGAAAACAGCGCATCGGAGGAGATTGTCGAGCGGCTGCGCGTGAACTTTGAGCTGGACGCCTCCCAGGTCTTCCGCACCAGGGGGCCGGTCAACTTCGCCCGCCTGATGAACCTCTACAGCGGCATTGCGCGTCCGGAGCTGAAGTTCATTCCGTTCCATGGCCGCCGTTATGCGCTCTCGGCCAAGTCGGCGGACCTCTTCGATGAGCTGCGTACAAAGGACATCCTGCTGCATCATCCGTTCGACTCTTACTCCACCGTGGAGGACTTCGTTGCGCAGGCTGTCGCCGATCCCAATGTAGTCTCCATGGAGCAGACGCTGTATCGAACCAGCGACGAATCGCCGCTTTTTACCTCGCTGACGGAGGCGGCACAGACAAAGGAAGTCACCGTTGTGGTCGAGCTGATGGCGCGGTTCGACGAGGCGTCGAACATTCGCTGGGCGCGGGAGATGGAAGATGCAGGGGTTGGCGTATTCCACGGAATCCTCGGTCTGAAGACGCACTGCAAGCTGGCGCTGATGGTGCGCCGCGACCCCGACGGCGTGATGCGCCGCTACGCGCATCTCGGCACCGGGAACTACAACACGGTCACCGCACGCTTCTATACCGACGTCAGCCTTCTGACGGCACGGCCGGAGATTACCGCCGCGGTGCAAAAGGTCTTCCGCTATCTCACCGCGCGCGCGGAGGCTGAGGATTATTCGCCGCTGCTGGTGGCCCCGCTCACCCTTGCGCCGGAGTTGCTGAAGCTGATCGCCCGCGAGATGGGGCATGCGCGTGAGGGCAAACCGGCGGCCATCGTCGCCAAGATGAATGCGCTGCTCGACCGGTCCACCATTGAGGCGCTCTATGAGGCGTCCCAGGCAGGTGTCGAGATCGACCTGATCGTGCGTGGCATGTGCGCGCTGCGGCCCGGCGTGAAAGGCATGAGCGAAAAGATCCGCGTCCGCTCCATCGTTGGCCGGTTCCTCGAGCACAGCCGCATCTTCAGCTTCGCCAACGGTGGCCAGCCGGAGGTCTTCTGCGGAAGCGCGGACTGGATGACGCGAAATCTCGTCGAGCGCTGCGAGGTCATGTTCCCGGTGACTGAACCCGCCCTGGCCGAGCGCCTTCGCGGTGAAATCCTTGGCACGTACCTGCGCGACAACACTAAGGCG
>DATCBR010000398.1:0-5231 GCA_036511765.1 Acidobacteriaceae bacterium
GCAACCACCAGCGAGATCCGCTTCCAGCAACACCTTCAGTCATATCGTCCCCAGCTATAAAGTATGGCACTCGTTACCGGAGATGCCTCTCGACACTAATACGCTTTGCCGATAGCGTAGGTTCCTTGCCACTACTGCATCGTGCCGTTCGGCATCGGCATGCGATGTTCCCGTTTCACCTGCATCATTGCAGACCAGGTGCGTCGTCCTTCACGGGAAAATAGCTCCGCGCCTCAAAATGGGCAATGGGAATGCTTAATTATTCTTGCCCGTCCGGGGAGGGGGTAGTTTTGGAGATCTCTGTCTCCTATCCCGTCAATGTAGTGAGCGATGATGTGGCACGACGACTTCCCTCTTCGCAGATTAGGTCAGGGTCTTCCTTTTATCGAACGACGTAGTGATTTGCAGCGCCGGGGGTGGGCGCGTTGTCGGAGATTGGTGCTCCGCTATTATGTGCGTGAGAGAGCGGCGTGGTGAGCGTAATGCCCGTGCCCACGACTGCTGCGCCAGAGGCGTGCGCGAGCTTGAGTGGTGCGGCGAGGGTGATCGCCGGTGCGCCTCGTCTGCCCAGGCTTGCAACGGTTGCCGTCTCCTGGTTTGCGCCATCGTCGATGAGCAGGGTTTGCCCGGCACGGAAGCCAAACACATTGGCGAGTGCGAGCGTGCTTGCTCCAGCCGCGGTTGCGGACGCGGTTGTGGTTGCGCCTGCACTGCCGGCGCTGGCGATCACCGCGGTCTCGCGGTTGGCGGCGGAGTCGATCGAGATTGTCTGTCCGGCGGCGAAGCCGTCTACGTTGGCCACTTTGATATTGCTTGCGCCGGCGGGAGAAGCGAGGGCCAGGGCCGTCATGGCCTGCGTGTGGAAGTCAGTGCAGTTGCTGTCGGTATCCGCGCCGTCGGGATAACGGCCCCAGCTTCTGGTAGGACCGTCTGGACGGCCTGTGCCTCCGCCTGCTCCTCCCGCATTGCCTGCAGGGACGATGCAGCCGCCCTTGCCCTGATCGCTCACCAGGGTAGCCAACTCAGGGCTGGGAATAGTGCCATTGCCGCTGGAGTTGCTTTGCTGCGAGGTGTAGACGATGGCGTCGACGATTGTGCTGTCCTCTTGCAAAGCGATCGAGCCAGAGCTGGCGGAGAGCGGAGTGCCAAACCACTGGTTGGGCGCAGGAGTTCCCTGATAGCCGGAGGTGATTGCGAGGGGGCCGAGGGCGGGCGCACCGTAGGCATGTGTGCGCGTAAGCGGTCTGTCCAGGGTGATACCGCTGCCAAGCGCCTGGAGCGCATCGCCGGCGTGGTGCCGGAAGCGCGTTGCCGGAGTGAAGGCGATGCCGGAGCCGAGGTTGGAGACATCAATGCCGGATGCATGGCCAAACCTGAGCGGCGACGCGAGGGCTATGGCAGAGGCGTCGACGCCTGTCACTTTGACGACCTCCTTGTGCGCGCCGGTGCCGATGGTGAGGGAGTCGCCTGTAGCTACGTTGGTGGCGGCGGCGAGCTTGATGCTGGTTCCGCCTGCGGAGGCGGCTGAGGTGAGCGTTGTCTGAGTGCCGGGTTTGCCGATTGCTGTGACGGTAGCGACCTCATAGTTGCCGCCGAGGTCGATGCCAATCTTCTGGCCGATCTCAAAGCCAGCGGTGCCGGCGACGGGCAGATGAGTTGAACCTGCAGGAAGAGTGAGGAACGGATCGGTGGAGACTGGAATAAAGATGGTGGTGAGGGGCGAGGCGGCGGAGCCGACGCTCTTGATGGTACGAGACTCGCCATCGATAGTGATGGTCCGGCCGGTTTCCAAGCCGGCGGTGCTGCGGACCAGGATAGCAGTCGCTCCAGCGCCTGCTGGAGACGCGAGGCCGTTGCCGGCGAGCCCGAGCAGATAGAAGCTGTGGGCAGCAAGCTTTGATGCCGCAGGGATAGTGGCGAGCTGCGTTGGAGACCACTGGCCTGCTGTAGCGATCAGTGACCAGTTGGAGATGTCGACGGTACGGTCGGAGGCGTTGTACAGCTCGATGAACTGGTCGGTGGGATTGGCGGCAGAGCCGAAGCGGACTTCGTTGATCTTGACGGGAAGAACATTGCGTACTCTTGCGACAATTGCTTCGGATTTCATTGTGCCGGTGGGCGAATCCTTCCACGAGACTTTGCCGGTAAGGAAGCCGCTTCCGAGCAACATGGGAGACGTGACTTTGAAGGTGGCGCTGACGCTTGCGCCCGGCGCGATAGAATCCGCTGCCGCAGTGCCGCTCTCGACTGTTGAGGTCCATCGGGAGTTAAGGCCGGCGATGCTTAGTCTGACACCCACGGCGGGGGTAGCGGAGACGTTGGTGAACGTCTCAGTGATCTGCTGTGTCGATCCCGGAGTGAAGGTAGTGAGGCGCGACAGAACCACGCGCGGCACATCGTATTTCGCGGCGACGATGTTGGACTGCACCGCATCGGTGGTCGCTTCCGTGGGATATCCGGTAGTCATCACGCCTTCGTAGAAGGTGCCTGAAGAGCCATTGCCGTTGTCGCCTCCAGTACCAAGCAGAATGCCTCCCTGCCTGCGCATGGGGTAGTAGCGGCGATCGTCGGGATCGCCTGGCCGCGCTCCACTGTAGAAGGTCTTGAGGCCACCCTGCTGCGCGTTGCCGCCGCGAAGGTCCCAGCGGTTGCTGCCGCCGCCATCGACGACCGCAGTGACAAACCGCCACGAGTCGATGGTGGGATCGGCGATATTCTGTTTTGCGCTGTGGCCGGAGAAGAGGCCTGCCTCCATGTCGGACATGATCCACGGCCCTGCGCCGCTACCGCTGCCCCAGACGGCGGAGGTGCCGAAGTAGGTAGTCTCCATGGTGCCGGTGCCGACGGCGCGGCCATTGGTGGATGAGTTGCCGTAGTCGAAGCAGCAGCCGCTGTCGTAGTGCGTGCCGTCGACGACGTAGTAAATTCCTTCCGGCTCATCGTTGATCGCAACGCCGCTGGCGTTGTTATTGCGAAAGCCCATGCCGGGCATGATGAAGATGCCGTAGACCTTGTGGCCGCCGATGGTGATCGGCGCCATGTCCGCGATGGGCTGCGTGTCGAACGCGCCCTTTGCCGGACCTTTGAAGGTCCCGGGCGCAGCTTGCAGGAGATGGTTGCCGTGGTCGGACTGGTCATAGACGAGATTGATGACGCAGATGGAGCTGGCGCAGAAGGCGTCCTGCGCTGTTGCGTTGGCGTAGCCGCCTGCATCGGAGACGGTAGTCCGGGTGATGCCGATGTCGAGGGTCCTGCCATCGGACTCGCGCTTCACCTGATAGAGCGGCCCGTTGTACCCGGCGTAGAGAGCACGTGCGGTGCTGTGTGCGGCGATGCAAGGGGTATTCGCGGCGGCGTAGATGTCGCATGGGCCTTGCGCCCGCTTTGGAGCGGCGGCGGCGGGAGCGGTCGACAGAATGACGCCACTCAGCGCGCAGGCCGGTAACAATACGTGCACAGCAACAGGGACTCTCAATTTCATCTTCAACCTTTTCGTTTCGGGTCTGGGTTCGTTGGAATGCGGTTTCGGAATGCACTGCAAGTAAATCAAAGCGTCAGAGCTTTGTCGAAGTGTCGCAAGCGCGCCGATGGGAACATTTGTTCACGCGCGGTGTCTATATAGAGCGGGACGCACCCCCCTCGCAGGTGCGCACCGGCGGTCCGAAGATGGACCGCAGCCGTTGGAAGCTGACGGAGGTGCCTTATGTTCGAGGGATGTTTGTTGGAGTCGCGTGGGCTGGCAGTGTCGCGGACGCAGCGCTGGTCGGCGGTGGGTTCAGCGACGTTTCAACTGATGCTGGCGGCGCTGATCATCGCGGTCCCGCTGATGAGACCGCAGACGCTTAAGATTTTTACAGCCGCTCCACATTTGACGGCGCCGCCACGGCCGGTGAGACCGCGAGAGATTGTGCGGGTGAACACGGCGGATGCGCCGTCAGGTGGACCGGCAGCACCTTCAGCGCCGATGCAGGCTTCGTCTGGAATCCCCCATTTTTCACCGCGTCCCGGTATGCCGTCGAGCGACGACCCGATGGGCCCGCTCACATCAATTTTGATGGACGGCGGTCCGGCTCCCATGCCGACGTTCGGTCCTGGCAACGCACCGGCTGTAACGGTTATGCATGCGACGCCGACAGGGCCGATGAGCGTTTCCGGTGGCGTGTCGGCAGGAATGCTGCTGTCGCCGATCCGTCCGGCGTATCCGCAGATCGCGGTCCTGACAAAGACACAGGGGACGGTCGTCGTCGATGCTGTGATCTCAAAGACGGGAAGGATTGAGAGCGCGCAGGTAACCAGCGGGCCGCCGATGCTGCGGCAGGCTGCGCTCGACGCCGTGAAGGAAGCGCGCTATCGGCCATATCTGCTGAGCGGTGAGCCGGTCGAGGTGCAGACGACGGTGACTGTGGTCTTTCGACTGGGAGAGTAAGCTCAGGCGGATTTGAGCTGCCGCACATCCACGATGTTGTTCGGCAATGTGGGCGGCGCAGTTGCATCGTCCACGTAATCATGCAGCGGATAGCCGGCTTCTTTCCAGCCATCGAAGCCGCCGCGCAGAGGGCGCACGCGAGTGACTCCGAGGCGATGGAGCTGCATGGCGACCTTGGCGCTGGTCTCCTCCGACGGGCAGGTGCAATAGAGGATCACGTCGCGGTCGCGGGGAATCTGGTCGGCCATGGCCTCGAGCTCCGTGGGGCCGATGCGGACTGCTCCGGGAAGGACGCGCGGATCGGGCAGGTAGTCCAGCGGGTGGCGCAGGTCGACGATGTAAGGCTGGCACTCCGCGATGCCGCTGGCCGTGGCCTTATCGAGCATGGACTTTACATCAGCCGGTTCGATGCGCAGTTCGCGCACCTGGGCGACGAAGCGGCGCTGCTTGATGACGCGCCACAGGAAGAAGCCGACGACCATCAAAACGAAGACGAGAACGGCGAAGTGACTGAGCAGGGCAAAAAAGGCCTGGCTGCGCTTTGCGACATCGCCGAAGAAGCGGCCGGCGAGCAGGAAGCTGAGGGACCAGAGCAGCGAACCGGAGATGTCGTAGAGCAGGAAGCGCGAATACTCCATGCCGGCCTGTCCGGCGATGGGAGGCGCGACCGTGGATAGACCGGGAACGAATTTCGCGAAGAGCAAGGTCTCCGCTCCGCGGCGACCGAAATAATCCTGCGTTTTGGAGATGCAGGTGGATGCCTCAAACGAAAAGCGGCAGAGCAGGCGGATGACGCCTGCGCCGT
>DATCBR010000399.1:0-2763 GCA_036511765.1 Acidobacteriaceae bacterium
CAGCTCATTCTCGGACTGGTTGGCGCGCAGGTTCACGACCTCGACCAACTGCGCCAGCTTGTGGTGAAGACGACGGCGGCAGGCGCGCCTGTCCGCATCGCCGACGTTGCCACAGTGGAGCAATCCACGCAGCCCGTTTACACCACCGTGACAGCCAACGGCAAACCTGCCGTGCTTATCAATATTGCGCGCCAGCCTTCCAGCAACACGGTAGCCGTGGCGGATGGGGTGGACTCGCAGATTAACCAGTTGCGGCACAACCTGCCGCAGGGCGTACGTCTCGAGCCGTTCTACGATCAGTCGCAGTTGGTGCGCGACAGCATCTCCAGCGTGCGCGACGCTATCTTCATCGGACTGGTGCTGGCGTGCATCATTCTGTTTCTCTTCCTGCGCGATTGGAGTTCCTCGCTGGTCGCCGGCCTGGTCATCCCCGTCACCATCGCGGTGACGGTTCTGGTGCTCAAACTCATCGGGCAAAGCTTCAACCTGATGACGCTGGGCGGATTGGCAGCGGCCATCGGGCTGGTCATCGACGACGCCATCGTGGTGGTCGAGAACATTGTGATGCACCGCGACAACGGCGAGCCGCGCATCCAGGCTGTTCGCAAAGCGCTGGCTGAGATCACGGTTCCTCTGATTGGTTCGACCATCACGCCGGTCGTCGTCTTTCTGCCCCTGGTTTCAGTCACAGGCGTTACCGGCAGTTTTTTTCGCGCGCTTGCCATCACCATGACTGCATCCTTGCTTACGTCGTTGGTGCTGGCGCTCACCTGGACACCGGCCCTCAGCATGGTGCTGCTGCGTGAACGCGCACCCGGCCATGAAGCGAAAGAAAACGCCAGCGGCCGCTTCATGACTCGGATTCTTCACGTCCATCGCCGCGTGCTCGACTGGTCGCTCGCTAAACCGTTGTGGCTCGGCGCGGCATGCCTGCTGCTGGTCATTGGCACATGGTTCGGTTATCGAGGGCTCGGGTCCGATCTGCTGCCAGAGATGGACGAAGGCGGTTTTGTGCTGGACTACATCATGCCCGCCGGCAGTTCACTCGCCGAGACTAATCGCGTGCTTCAGCATGTAGAGCGCATCCTGCGCGAGCAACCTGAGGTCGAAAGCACGTCGCGCCGCACGGGCATGCAGATGGGGTTGGCCCCCGTGACCGAAGCCAACACTGGCGATTTTACAGTCAAGCTGAAGGCCAAGCGCAGCCGGCCTATCGATGATGTCATCGCCGATGTGCGCGCCGATATCAAGTCGACAGAACCCGAGCTCGATGTCGAGTTTACTCAAGTACTGCAGGACATGATCGGCGATCTTTCCAATGCACCCGAGCCGATACAGATCAAGATATTTTCGACCGACGAGGGCCAGCTGTCGCAACTGGGCCCGCGTGTGGGCGACGCCATCGGCAAAATTCCTGGCGTGGTCGACGTCCAGAACGGAATCGACAACACGATAAGCGGCCCCGCAACCAGCTTCCAGATCGATCCTATCGTCGCGGGCAGGTTTGGCTTCACGCCTACTGACATTTCTCAGGATGCCACAGCCATCCTTGACGGCTTGCCCGTTGCCGATCCGCTTATTGCGAATGCGCGCCCCTACACGATTCGCGTTCGCCTGGGCGACGAACATCGCGCATCGCTCGACGCCATTGAGAACACCGTCTTCAACAGTGCCACGGGCCACACCGCTTCGCTGGGGTCGCTGGCCACCATCCAGCAGTTGCCGCCGCAGAACGAAATCCGGAGAGAAAACCTGCAGCGACTGGTGGTCGTTACCGGCCGCCTCGAAGGCTCAGATCTCGGCACCGCTATGACGAAAGTGCGACAGACCGTGACCGGGCTGCACCTGCCTTCGTCGATGCGCGTTGAGTACGGCGGCACCTATCAAGAGCAGCAGAAATCCTTCCACGATTTGCTGCGTGTACTCCTGCTGGCTCTGGCGCTGGTCTTCGGCGTACTCCTCACGGAGTTCCGCAACTTCCCTGCTCCCGCAGCGATTCTGACATCGTCCATTCTCTCCATCTCGGGCGTTATTCTGGCGCTGCTCATCACGCACACCACATTCAACGTGGCGTCTTTTATGGGGCTCATCATGGTGATCGGCATTGTCGCCAAGAATGGAATCTTGCTGCTCGATGCCGATGAGCGATTCCGCGCCGAGGGTGTCTCCGCCGCCGACGCCATGATCCATGCAGCGCAGCGCCGCCTCCGGCCCATCGTTATGACTGCCATCGCGGCCGTGTGCGGTATGTTGCCATTGGCCTTTGCTCTGGGAGCAGGTTCGCAGATGCTGCAGCCTCTCGCGATCGCCGTCATCGGCGGCCTCACCATCTCCATGGTGCTGAGCCTCGTTGTTACGCCTGTGGTGTACTTCATGCTGACGCGAAACCGAGCTACCTAAGTCGGGGACGGCCACCCATATCAGTTATTTCGACAATGCTCCAGGCCGACTGCAAATCGCGGACGATCGTGATTTCGCTTCGTTAGGATTCCGAAAAGCGGGATAGCGCAGGTTTCAACGACCACGCTGATTTGCTTCGTGCCGTGAACCCCGGATGCGATCAGAATCCAGGCGGCAAAGGCGCCTCAAGATTGATTTGTTCTCCGGTGATGGGGTGGAGGAATTTCAAAAATTGAGCGTGCAGTAAATATCCTCCATCGCCCGGGAGGCCGGGTAGATTTTCAAGAGGCAGGCCCTTTAAGCCGTATAGAGGATCGCCCACCAGGGGATGACCGATGGATGCGAGATGGATTCTGATTTGAT
>DATCBR010000400.1:0-13123 GCA_036511765.1 Acidobacteriaceae bacterium
CTCCCCCACACCCTCTTCGCGATACCCTTCTCCGGCCCGGCCCATGCCGGATGCCATGCACTTCTCTCGAGTGATACAGTGTGCAGCGCGGAGCAAATATGTTTCCCCCAAAGGAGATTCCCTCAAATGAAGTTCAACCGCATTCCATGCGCAATCCTCGCCGCCGTCATCTCGTTCTCGACGGCCGCAACCCTGACCGCGCAGTCGCCCAAACCCGCGACAGCCAAGCCGGCTCCTAAGGCAGCCTCAACAACGGCCGCCAAGCCTGCGCCCGCAATGGCAGCCAAGCCCTCTGCCGCAACTGCGGCCTCTTCGTCCAAGACCGCACTCGTCGACCTCAACTCCGCCAGCAAGGACCAGCTCAAAGCGCTGCCCGGCGTCGGCGATGTTTACTCGCAGAAGATCATCGACGGCCGCCCCTACGCCAACAAAATGCAGCTCAAGTCGCGCAACATCGTCCCCGCCGCCACTTATGCCAAGATCTCCGCGCTCGTCATCGCATCGCAACCTAAGAAGAAATAGCCCTGACGCTCCGGATACATTCCACAACACATGGGCGATGCAGTTCATCCTGCATCGCCTTTTCCCTTCCTGGCCGTTCACAATACCGTTCCGGCTCAGTCCTCTTCGAAGATCTCCTCGATCCGCATCCCGAACAGCCGCGCCAGCCGGAACGCCAGCGGCAGCGACGGATCGTACTTGCCCGTCTCGATCGCATTCACGCTCTGCCGCGACACCTCCAGCCGGTCGGCCAGCTCCGCCTGCGACCACCCCTTCTTCGCGCGCAGCTCGCGCAGCCGGTTATTCATCTTTTTTGTCCACACTCTGGCCGATTGGCAACCTCATAGCAAATCCTCGCCACCCCCGACGCCGCTGCAAACATGCATATCTCCAGATACAACGGAGCCTGCCCCTTCCATCCGAACAGGTGCAGAAACATCAGGAAGAGGTTCGTCGCCATGGCCCCGGCCGCACCCCACAGCAGGCACCGCATGGCAAGCTCTCGGCTATACCCATCGCGCTCCTCGTAGAGATACCTCCCGGTCGCTGCGATCAGGCCGCACATCGTGATCCACGGCAGCGCAGCGCAGAGGTACAGCGCGGCGCCGTGCGGATGATGCTGGCGAACGTACCGCAACGTAAAGAAAAACACTGCAAAATACGTGGGCAGGATTACCGCTATGCCACGAAACTGCCTCTTCTGGGCTTTTGTCCACAACATGCAATCTCTCCTCGTCACCGCCCGAACTCGCCCTCATCCGATGACAAGCAAACTTTACGTCAAGTTTCCTTGTCATGTCAAGCATCATTTACACCTAAATTTTGTCATTCCGCAGCGTGCGACTTCAGTCGCAAGCTGCGGAATCTGCTTTTCATACGGCCCCCAGTCCCGCAGAATTGGTACGCTGGAAGCCATGAACGTCAACTTCGCCGAGCGCGCGCACAACCACAACTTCAAGCTCGACCCCATCGTGCGCTCGCTGCTGGACACCGACTTCTACAAGCTCCTGATGCTCCAGTTCATCTGGCTCAACTTCCCTGCCGTCCACGTCACCAGCGAGGTCGTCAACCGCACCACCCGCGTCCGTCTCGCCGACGAACTCTCCGCCGACGCCCTCATCGCGCAGATGGAGCACGTCCGCCAGCTCCGCTTCCGCAAGTCCGAACTCATCTGGCTCGCCGGCAACACCTTCTACGGCACCCGCAGCATCTTCTCGCCTGACTTCCTCGCCTGGCTCGACGAAGGCTTCCGCCTCTCCGACTACGAAGTCTCCCAGCAGGACGGCCAGCTCACCATCCGCTTCTCCGGCCTCTGGACCGAGGTCACCCTGTGGGAGATCTACTCGCTCGCCCTCGTCAGCGAGATGCGTACCCGCGCCGCGCTCGCCAAGCTCAATGAGATGGAGCTGGACGTCCTCTACTCCCGCGCCAA
Source organism: Acidobacteriaceae bacterium (assembly GCA_036511765.1). GTDB lineage: Bacteria > Acidobacteriota > Terriglobia > Terriglobales > Acidobacteriaceae > Edaphobacter. Next base: position 1,934 of record DATCBR010000400.1, read on the forward strand.
GACCCGCCTCTGGGACAAGATTGAGATCCTCCGAGCCGTCCCCGAGGTCCGCATCTCCGAGTTCGGCACCCGCCGCCGCCACAGCTTCCTCTGGCAGGAGTACGTCGTCGAGGCCATGCGCGCGCGCCTCGGCCCCAGCCTCTCCGGCTCCTCCAACACCTTCCTCGCCTACAAGCACGACCTCGAAGCCATGGGCACCAACGCGCATGAGCTTCCCATGGTCACAGCCGCGCTCGCCGGCAATGACGACCGCGCATTACACGAATCGCAGTATCAGGTCCTCGAACTCTGGCAGAAATCCTACGGCGGCGAGCTGCTCATCCTCCTGCCCGACACCTTCGGCACCACCCAGTTCCTCGACTCCGCCCCCGACTGGGTCGCCGACTGGACCGGCCAGCGCGCCGACTCCAAAGACCCCTTCATCGTCGGCGATGAGTACATCCGCTGGCTGCTCTCGCGCGGCCGCGATCCGCGCAAGAAGCGCCTCATCGCCTCCGACGCCCTCGACGCCGACGAAATCCTCCGCCTTCACGAATACTTCAACGGCCGCATCCGCTTCTCCGCCGGCTGGGGCACCCTTCTCACCAACGACTTCCGCGGCTGCCACCCGCGCGGCGAATCCGACCTCGAGCCCATCTCGCTCGTCTGCAAGATCGTCACCGTCAACGGCCGCCCCGCCGTCAAGCTCTCCGACAACCCCAACAAAGCCACCGGCCCCGCCGGCGAAGTCGACCGCTACCGCCGCATCTTCGGCACCCCCGCCGGTGCCCCGCAGGAAGTCCTGGTGTGACGGACCCGGGTGGCCCATCCTTTCGCGGTCTCATCGCGAAAGGGTGGGTTGCCATTCAAAAGCTCGCCCTGCAAAACAACCTCAGCCCCTCGCACCCGCCTCGAACCTGGAACCCCGAACCTCGAACCTTCTCTGCGTCCAATCCTTTTGTCGCCCGTCATACAACCTAGCTATACTCTCCGCAATGCCTCGCCTCTGCGCCCTCGCCCGCACCGCCGGAGTCGCTCTGCTTCTGCCGCTCCTCTGTACCCCGCAGTCCTTCGCCTGGGGCCACGACGCACACTCCTTCATCAACAAGCTCGCCGGCGAAAACCTTCCCGCCGATGTCCCCGCCTTCCTGCGCTCCTATGGCGCGCTCGAAGCCCTCTACTTCTACGGCCCCCAGCCCGACCACTGGCGCTCCGAGGACCGCGACCTCTACAACACCCTCGTCCCCGAGCATGACATCGACATCGAATGGGCAGACCTCGCCGGTCCACTCCCGCGCACGCGTTACGCGTACATCGCCGCCCTCGCCGCCGCGCAGGCCAGGCATCCCGAACTCAAGCTCACTCCAGACAAAGTCGGCCTGCTTCCCTACTCCACGCAAGAGATGTACACCATGCTCAAGTCCGCCTTCCGCGACTACCGTTTCGCCCTCGCGAACAAGCAGGACACCCGGCCCGTCGAGGCGGAGATCGTATTCCTCGCCGGATGGCTCGGCCACTACGTCGCCGACGGCTCACAGCCGCTCCATACCACCATCCATTACAACGGCTGGACCGGCCCCGATCCCAACGGCTACACCACAGACAAAACTATCCACGCCCGCTTCGAGGGTGACTACGTCCACAACAACATCAAAATCGACGACATCGCCCCGCTCCTCACCGACAAACCCGTCGTCCTCAACGATGTCTTCGCCAACTTCCTCACCTTCGTCCGCCACTCCAACTCGCTCGTCGAGAAGGTCTACCAGCTCGACAAGACCGGCGCCTTCACCGGCCCCGGCACACCCGAAGGCAAGCTCTTCACAGAGCAGTGCATCGCCGCTGGCGCCACCGAGCTCCGCGACATGATCTATACCGCCTGGATCAAATCCGCCGACCCCATCTCCTCCTACAAAGGCAACTGAACCGTAGTAGTAGCGGGCTTCAGCGCGCGGAACACGATCCTGCCTTTGTCATTCCGCAGCATTCGACGCGAGTCGAATGCGGAGGAATCTGCTTCTGTTTCTTCCTGCCGTCATCCCGAGCGAGCGACATGAGTGGGATTGTTAGTCCACAATTCCTACATGAAGCTCCGCGCCCTCGCCGCCGCGACCCTCTTCCTCTTCACTCACGCCTCCCTCGCCTGGGGTCCCGACGGCCACAGGATGGTCAACTCCCTCGCCGGCCAGAACCTTCCCGCGGATGTCCCAGCCTTCCTCCGCTCTCCCGCCGCGTTTGACACGCTCGCCTACTACGGCCTCGAACCCGACCGCTGGCGCTCCACCGCCGAGCCGGAACTCAACGCCGCCCAGGCCCCCGAGCACTACATCCTCCTCGACCTCGTCGACGCCAACCTCGCCGGCCCGCTCCCGCATCGCCGCTACGACTACATCCGCGCCCTTAGCGCAGCCCAATCCAAACACCCCGACCTCGATCTCACTCCCGAGCACGTCGGCCTTCAGCCCTACGTCACCACAGAGGTCTACCAGCGCCTTCAATCCGCCTTCCGCGACTACCGCGCCGCCCGCAAAACCAAACAAGACCTCCAACCCATCGAAGCCGAGATTCTTTTTTACGCCGGATGGCTCGGCCACTACGTCGCCGACGGCGCGCAGCCCATGCACACCTCCATCCACATCAACGGATGGGTCGGCCCCAACCCGCGCGGCTACATCACCCAGCAAAAATTCCACTGGGCCTTCGAGAACGACTTCGTAACCTCCGCCATCAAATCCGCCGACGTCGCCCCCCTCGTCGCCGCCGCAAAGGCCGAGTCGCTTACCGGCAACATCTTCGACAACTACATCGCCTATCTGCGCGACTCACACACCCACGTGGAAGCGCTGTATCAGCTCCAGAAATCCGGCGCCCTCACCGGCAAAGGCACCGCGGAGGGCCGCGCCTTCACGGCCCAACGCCTCGCCTCAGCCGCCATCATGCTCCGCAACCTCATCTACACCGCCTGGCAACGCTCCACCCTTCCCCTCCCCGCCAACTAAGCATGACTCCAGCTCTACGCTGGATGGCCGGGTGGCCCATCCTTTCGCGTCTTCTGCGAAAGGGTGGGTTGTCTTTCGTCTTCGCCCGTCATTCTGGACTCACAGAGTCCAGAATCTCCGCATTTGTTTTTGTCCCCAGCGGAGCCGAAGGATGCCGCCAAGCATGACAATCTCATCACCACGAGTGGGGAACAACACAGTCCGGGTGGCCCATCCTTCGCGTAGCGAAGGGTGGGTTGCCTTGCTCTTGTTTCTGAGATAGGCCCGGACCGTCCGGGCGTCGACCACGCTCTTTTTGTCATTCCGCAGCATTCGACGCGAACCGGGTCCCCGGCGAGGAACCTCGCCGGGGTGGGAGAGTCGAATGCGGAGGAATCTGCTTTTGTCGACATCCTCCGCCAGCGAAGATTGCCCCTGTCAACCCCCTCCAATCCCTCCCTCCGCCCCTAACTGACCCACCGTCCGTTACTTACGCCCCAAAGAAACTTGGCATAACAGTTATGCTCGGCGCGATAGAATAGAAGCAGTAGACAAAACCAACGGCCCGGCGGACTGCCGGGCCTCACTTTTGGCACGAAGTATCTCAATACTTCAGGGTTCTAAGTCCTTTGTAAGGGATACTTTAAGACCTTAAGTATGGGGGTGGGGGGGTAGATGCTTCGCTTCACACGTTCGCTGCTCAGGACCGCCAAACTCTTCGCCCTGCTCGCATTCGGCGCAGCCGCCCTTTTCATCCGCCGTCCTTCTACTCGCGCCGCCCGCGCTGACTGGCTGCACCGCTTCGCCGCCATGCTCCTCCGCCGCCTCGGCATCGCACTCAAACAGACCGGCGTCTACCCGCAGCGCGGCGTCGTCATCTCCAACCACATGGGCTATCTGGACATCATGGCCTTCGCCGCGCTCGCCCGCTGCGTCTTCGTCTCCAAGTCCGAGATCGCCGCGTGGCCTCTCATCGGCTGGATGACCACCATGTCCGGCACCGTCTATGTCCAGCGCGGACGCGGCGGCTCCGCCGAGCGCGCCAAACGCGACCTCCAGGCCGTCTCCGAAGAAAACGTCCCCATCGTCTTCTTCCCCGAAGGCACCTCGAGCGACGGCAGCTCCATCCTGCCCTTCCGGACTGGCCTTTTATATGACTGCATCGAAGCCGGCCAGCCCATCACCGCCGCCTGCATCCGCTATCGCCTCACCCGCGACAACGGCCCCGGCGCAGCCCGCCATCTCCCCTACTGGGACGACACGCCCCTCGCCAAACACATCTTCCGCCTGCTCAGCCTGCGCGGCATCGAGATCGAGATCGCCTTCGCCGATGCGCCCATCGCATTCTCGCCCACCGCCCTCGCCGACCGCCACACAGCAGCCGCCAAGGCCCACGCCACCGTCCTTGCTCTTCGCTCGGACCAGGCTCTTTGATCCTCAAATTCCTTACGCGATCCGCCGCCGCACAGCCCCCGCAGCCGGCCGCGTAACAGTCCCCGCCGCCTTCGCCGCCGCGGATTTCTTCACTGTGTTGTCCGGTCGCAGGCCTGCCAGCGACGCCCGCAGCCGCACCACCGCCGAAGAATGGATCTGCGACACGCGCGACTCCATTACGCCCAGCGTCATGCCGATCTCCTTCATCGTCAGCTCCTCAAAGTAGTAGAGCGTCAGCACCATCCGCTCTTTCTCCGGCAGCTCTTCGATCGCGTCCGCCAGCCGCTGCTTCATCTCGCCCTGCAGGCAGCGGAACAGCGGGTCCTCGTCCGGCGAGCCCGGAATGTACGACAGCTCCTCGTCGCCCGAGTCCTCCGTTCGCTCCATGTGCAGGCTGCCGATCTCGAGACCCTTCAACTCGCCCAGCAACTGCTGGTAGTCGCCGAGCGACAGCTTCATCTCGCCCGCAATCTCCTGCTCCATCGGCACGCGGCCCAGCCGCTGCGTCACAGAACGGATCGCTTCTTCCACGGCGCGTCCCTTGCGCCGCAGCTCGCGCGGACTCCAGTCCAGCGTACGCAGCGAGTCCAGAATCGCGCCCCGGATGCGGAACTGCGCATAGCTCTTGAACTGCACCTGCTTCGTGTGGTCGAACTTCGAGAACGCATCGATCAGACCCACCACACCGGCTGAGACCAGGTCGTCCAGCTCCACATGCTGCGGCAACCGCTCATGAATGCGACGCGCGATGTACCGCACCGTCGGCAGATGCTCCAGCAGCAGCGCATCGCGCTCAGCCGCTGTGGGACCTGCGGGCGTTACGCTCTCCAGCAGATCCGCATCGCTCGCTCGTCCCAGAAATGCGAGATCGACCGCCTCCGCAACTCCACGTCGTCCGCCTTGTTTGCTCTGCACCATCGCCTGCATCTCCATGAATGCTGTCTCCAAAAGTTCAGGACCGCTCACCGGTTCCAGCCAGGCATCCTGCGCCTGCGCTCCGTTCGAGCCTTATGTCCGTCTGTTCAGGAAGAAAGCACTCACGGGGCCAAGCCGCCGTGCGCTTCCATTAGAGCGGCTTAGGAAAGCCGCCTTCTCTCAAACTCTGAGGCGATTCAGACCGCTGCGCCGCCGCACGCACCATCCCGCGCATCGAATCCACCGCATCGATCAGTCTCCCGCACTCGTCCAGGCCATGCTCCACCGCCTCACGGTACGCAGTCGCTGTGCCGATAACTCCAGCCATCTCCAACCGGCACTGCAGCGTCGTCAGCGGCTGGCACAGATCATGCAGCGCCTTGCTCAACCGCTGCATCTCGTCCTGTCCGTCCGTCCTTGTGCTCTGTTCCACCATCGTGGCCCGCCATCTGCCCGCAGAAGCCTCCGCGTCCTTCTCTTAGAAATCTCTTATCGGCCGCGAACAAGCTCCTCTTCAACTCTCCCTCGCTGCGGCGCTCTCCCACAACCGCCTCGACGACAGATTTCGCTCGCAGCGTCCCAAATCAGCACCGTCGTCTGCCTGCCGCCCGCGCGCCGCCTCGCATTGTCATCTCCCTCTCAGACCGCTACCATGGTTCGCGGCCATCCACTCGCGCTCCACCAACCGCCCGGGACCTCTCCTTCATGTCCAGCAACATCGCCGCGGTTCCCGCCCCTGGTCTGAGCGCCTCTGCCCCGCAGAAGCCCTCCCTGCGCTGGTTCGTCTGCTTCCTCTTCTTCGCCGCTACCACCATCAACTACATGGACCGCGGCGTCTTCTCCTTCATCGAGCCCACGCTCCACAACGTCGCCTTCATGGGCTGGAACTTCGCCGCCGACCAGTTCCACCAGTCCGTCTTTGACAACCACTTCGGCAACGTCGTCATCTGCTTCCAGATCGCCTACGGAGTCGGCTACATCTTCGCCGGTCGCATCATCGACAAGCTGGGCACAAAGACCGGCTACGCGCTGGCCATTGGCATCTGGGCCATCGCTTCCATGGGCCACTCGCTCGTCACCTCAGTGATGGGCTTCTACATCGCCCGCATCTTCCTTGGCCTCGGCGAGAGCGGCAACTTTCCCGCCGCCATCAAAGGCGTCTCAGAATGGTTCCCCACGGAAGAGCGCGGCAAAGCTGTGGGCCTGTTCAACTCCGGCACCAACGTCAGCTTCTTCCTGGCGCCGCTGCTCATCGGCTTCGCCGTATCGCACTACAGTTGGCGCGCGGCCTTCCTCGCCACCAGCTCGCTTGGCCTGGTCTGGCTCGCAGTCTGGCTCATCTTCCCTTACAACAAGTACCGCCGCAACCTGTCCACGCAGACGCAGCAGGCACTCAGCCTTCCCCTCGATGCTCCCCACCCGCTCTGGTCTCTGCTCAGCTCACGCGGCGCCTGGGCCTTCGCACTGGGCAAGGGCCTCACCGACGGAGTCTGGTGGTTCTACCTCTTCTACCTGCCGCAGTTCCTCAACCGCAACTACGGCCTGGACCTGAAGCACGCCTACTGGGAGATCGTCACCGTCTACCTTGTCTCCTCCGTCGGCTCCATCGGCGGCGGCTCGCTCTCCGGCTGGCTGATGACGCGCGGCTTCTCCATCAATAGTGGCCGCAAGCTCACCATGCTGGCGATGGCCTGCCTCGTCCTGCCACTGGTGCTGGTGCCGCATACGGACAAGCTCTTCCCCGCCAACCCGTGGCCCGCCACGCTGATCATCGCGCTCGCCGCCGCCGCGCATCAGGGTTGGTCCGCCAACCTCTTCTCGACCCCCGCGGACATGTTTCCGTCGACCACAGTCTCCACCGTGGTTGGCTTTGGCGGGGCCTTCGGATCGGCTTGCAGCGCAGCCTTCACCCTGGTCGTCAAACGGAACCTCTCTCTGCACCCGATCATTGTCTTTGCATCCGCCGCGGGAGCCTATCTCGTCGCGCTTGCGGTCTTCCAGCTTCTTGTGCCACGGCTCGGGGTTGAACGCCAACGCGACACAGCCTGACCACTTCGCCGCGCAACATCGTTCTTTGTCATTCCGCAGCATTCGATCCGCCCAGCGGAATCGAATGCGCAGGAATCCGCTTCCCTGCTCCCTAGCGCCTGGCACCTGGTCCTTGCCTGATAAACTGGCCTTTCGCCCATGCCGGACCAGCCCAGCAAGTTCTACCTCACCACGCCGATCTACTACGTCAACGCGCGTCCGCACATCGGGCACGCCTACACGACGATCGCCGCAGATGTCCTCGCGCGCCGCCATTGCCTGCTCGGCGACGACGTCTTCTTCCTCACCGGCACCGACGAGCACGGCCAGAAGATCGAGCGGTCAGCGGCAGCCGCAAGTATTCCGCCGCAGCAGTTTGCCGACGAGGTCGCCGAGACTTTCAAAGCCCTCTGGCAGCGCATGGGCATCACCAACGACAAGTTCATCCGCACCACCAGTCCCGAACACAAGCGCGGCGTGCAGAAGCTCTGGCGTGAGCTGGAAAAGCGCGGCGCCATTTATCTCGACAGCTACACCGGCGCCTACTGTGTCTCCGATGAAACCTTCGTCGACCTGCCCGCCGGCACGCCATGCCCCGACTGCGGCCGCCCACTCGAGATCGTCACCGAAGAGAACTACTTCTTCCGCCTCTCGCAATATCAGTCGCAACTGATCGAACTCATCGAGTCTGGCACGCTCGCCGTCGAACCGGAAGCGCGCCGCAATGAGGTCCTCAGCTTCGTGCGCGGCGGCTTGAAAGACCTCTCCATCTCGCGCACCAGCTTCAAGTGGGGCATTCCCGTCCCGGACAACGAGAAGCACGTCATCTACGTCTGGCTGGACGCCCTCGCCAACTACATCACCGCCGTCGGCTATGGCGCTGATACTGACGCTTCGCTCACCGCGCAGCAGCGCGAAGTGGCTGCGGCCAGCTTCGCCAGATACTGGCCCGCCGACCTGCACCTCGTCGGCAAGGAGATCATCCGCTTCCACTGCGTCTACTGGCCGGCCTTCCTGCTCGCCGCGGGACTCAAGTTGCCGAAGAAGATCCAGGCGCACGGCTGGCTGCTGTTTGAAGAATCCAAGATGTCCAAGTCGCGCGGCAACATCGTGCGAACCGAGACAATTCTGGATGCCTTCGGCGACCACTACCGCGCCTCCCTCGCCGCCCACAACAAAAAACTCGCGGGCGACGCTGCCAAACTCGAAGCCGACGCCCCCAAATCAGCCGTCATTCTGAGCCAGAGCGGAGCGGAGGCTCAGAATCTCGGTATTTCGCCTTTGGTTCCCGAACCCACAAAAGCTGACTGCGACCTCTTCGCCGCCGACGTCCTCCGCTACTTCCTCCTGCGCGAGATTCCCTTCGGCCAGGACGGCAGCTTCTCCTTCGATGCCCTCATCACCCGCTACAACGCCGACCTCGCCAACGGCTACGGCAACCTCGTCTCCCGCACGCTGAATATGATCCAAAGCGATGGAGGTGAAACTCCACTACACAAGAATTTCCGGCCACTCGATAGGACAATTTTTCCCGAATGGTGGACGAGCGATCCCCTTTCGATCCAAGCCAAGTTCAATGAAGAACTCAAGCCTGATCCCTTCTCGCAGTACCGCTATATCTCGATACGAGATAAACAAGGTCAGGTTGGTCTGTCCCTAGATGCAAACCTGGCGGTACACGGAGGTAAGTACTTTTACCCCGTAAACGACGGCTTGAACGTCTGGGAGTTCTTCCAAGTCGCGATTGATCCGGTATTGCGTTTAGTAAATGTGTATGACTGGAACAGAGATCTAACTAGGTTAGTTGAATTCATAAGCAGCCAAGTCAAGGTGGTCGACGAATTCCTAAGTCTTTCAATGCCTTGGAAGCTCCCGACAGGCGATCCGAAACGTACGGACATTCTCGGTATCGCCGCTGAATATGTTCGCCTGTTAACTGCGGTCCTTTACCCGCTTCTGCCGCATACCACCGCCAAAGTCTGGGCCCAGCTCGGCCTCGGCGACATCGAAGCCGCCGCGCGCAACGGTGAACTCAAAGACCTCAAGTGGGGCGGGCTGGTTCCCGGAAAGCCAATCGGGCAACTCGCGCCCATCTTCCCTCGCGCGCCCAAGGAGCTCGCACAAGTCATGTCCGACATCGAAGCCCAAAGCAATCCGACGAAGCCTGAAGCTACATCGCCCTCAAGCGCAACTGGTGGCAGCACCAAATACGGGGATTCTTCGGCGACGCCTCAGAATGACAAGCAGGTGAGTGCAACGGACAACGGACAACGAACAACGGACAACGTCTCGCCCGCCGCACCTGGAACCGCGGACCCCGAACCTCGAACCTCTCCTACCATCTCCATCGACGACTTCGCCAAGGTCGACCTGCGCGTCGCCCGCGTCCTCGTCGCCGAGCGCATCCCCAAGGCCGACAAGCTGCTCCGACTCGAGGTCGATCTCGGCCCAAACTTCGATCCGCCAACGCGCCAGATCCTCGCCGGCATCGCGCAGTTCTACGATCCCGAGAAGCTGATCGGCCGCAAGGTGGTCATCGTCGCCAATCTCGCCCCGCGCAAGATGCGCGGCCTCGAATCGCAGGGCATGGTCGTCGCCGCCTCCATCGAGCCCGATGGCGCTCCCGTCCTTGCCGCCTTCCTCGAAGACGTCGAAATCGGCGCCCGCCTCAAGTAACCCGATCCCCTCTGGTCTGGTTTGTCATTCCCGAAGGGAATCTGCGTTTGTCTCACCCCCACCGCCGTCATCCCGAGCGAGCGCTTGAGCGCGAGTCGAGGGACCCCCGCATTTGTCCTTTGACGACCCGCAGATCCGTTCCATCCGTGTTCATCCGCGTTAAGCCTTTTACGAATCCCCGCCGATAACCTCCGTAGCCTGCCATGTTTGCCATCCTTGGAATCCTTGTCGTCTTCGGCGCCGTCATCGGCGGCTTCCTTATGGAGCACGGCCATCTCGCCGTCCTCGTCCAGCCCTCGGAGCTCGTCACCATCGGCGGCGCTGCCCTCGGCACCATCTTCATCGCCAACCCCATGGAAATCATCAAGGCCATGGCCGCCGGCGTGCTCGGCACACTCAAGCCCTCGCCCTTCAACCAGGCCCGCTACCTCGACACGCTGAAGCTGCTCTTCGAACTCCTCGGCAAGGCGCGCAAGAAAGGCCTCGCCGCCATCGAGGGCGACGTGGAGAAGCCCGCCGAAAGCGAGGTCTTCTCCAAATACCCCGCCTTCCTCAGCGACCATCACGCCCTCCACTTCGTCTGCGATACCTTCCGCACCGCCATCACCGGCGGCGTCGAACCCTTTGACATGGACCAGATGATGGAGCTCGACATGGAGGTCGCGCACCACGAGGCCATGGCCCCTGTCGCCGCCCTCAGCACCGTCGCAGACTCGCTGCCCGGACTCGGCATCGTCGCCGCCGTGCTCGGCGTCGTTATCACCATGGGCGCGCTGGGCGGCCCGCCCGAGGAGATCGGCAAAAAAGTCGCCGCCGCCCTCGTCGGCACCTTCCTCGGCATCCTGATGTGCTACGGCGTCATCGGCCCCATCGCCTCCAACATGACCAAGCAGGCCGGCGCCCACAACGCCTACCTGCACGTCCTGCGCGTGGTGCTGCTCGCCTTCCTCAAAGGCCTCGCGCCCATTCTCGCCGTGGAGATGGGCCGCCGCGCCATCCCTGAAAACCTGCGCCCCTCTTTCGACGCCATGGAGCAGGGCTGCAAATCCGCAGCCTCCGGCGCGCCCGCACCCGCTGCCGATGCCGCAGGTGCCCCCACACTCGCACCCGCCGAGGCCTGAGCAGAAATCTCATGCCCGACGCCAAAGAGTCTCGCCCCATCATCGTCATCAAGAAGAAG
>DATCBR010000401.1:0-3187 GCA_036511765.1 Acidobacteriaceae bacterium
TCGTCGACCTGCGCTTCGACTCCGCCGCACAGATCGATGCGGCACTCGTCCAACTGAAACGCCATTGCCACATGGTCAAAGAGCTGGGCCGGTACGTGGCCGCATAAATACCTGAAAGCACGATGGAACACCGGCCTCGACCGCTGCATTTGAGCTAGAGGGCAGTTCTGCCGATGACGAGAATGCAGGGGTTCGCATCCTAAAGCTCACATCGGGCGACAGAACTAGGCTGGGAAGTTGGAGTTGCGACTTTAGGGGTGTCTCCAACATCCAATGAAGGAAATTTGACATAAGGACACTCAAGATTCCCATGGCCAGCGACTTTGTAAGCGTAATCCGACCCAAAGCGGACGATCCAGAGGCAGTCGATGCCGGGAGCAGTCCGCTACCTGTCTTGCCTGTGCGAGACACCGTGCTGTTTCCTCACGCTGTTCTGCCCCTGACTGTCGGCCGCGAGAGCTCGATCCAACTGATTCAGTCGCTTGGCGAGGAGAAGACGATTCTCGTCGTCGCGCAACGGGACGCGCGCCAGGACTCGCCGCAGGCGGCTGACCTGCACCACATTGGCACCCGCGCGACCGTGCATAAAGTTGTGAAGATGCCGAACCAAAGTCTCTTCGTCTTCACCGAAGGCAATGAGCGCGTGCGCCTGGGCGAGTTTAGCCAGGTCGCGCCTTTTATGACTGCTGAGTGCGAGGTCATCGAAGAGGTCGAGCCGGCGAAATCGCCGGAGCTCGAGGCGCTGCAGCGCAACGTCGTCAGCCAGTTCCAGCAGATCGTCACTTCTTCGCCGACGCTCTCCGACGATCTCCAAACCATCGCAATCAACATTGAGGAGCCTGGGCGGCTGGCAGACTTTATCGCCTCTTCGCTTCCGTTCCTGACTACGACCGACAAGCAGGAGTTGCTGGAGACGCCGGATGTGGCGGCGCGTCTGGAACGGATCAATAAACATCTTGCGAAGGAGTTGGAAGTTCAACAGCTTCGCAACAAGATCCAGAGCGAGGTGCAGGACTCAGTGCAGTCTTCGCAGCGCGACTTCTACCTGCGCGAACAGCTCAAGGCGATCCAGAAAGAGCTGGGTGACCTGGACGACACGCAGAAGGACATCGCCGAACTGAAGGAGAAGATCGAAGCCGCGGGCATGCCCGAGGAGACCAAGAAGGACGCGCTGAAGGAGCTCGCCCGCCTGAGCCGCATGAACGCGATGGCTGCCGACTACTCGCTGACGCGGAACTATATCGAGTGGCTGGCGGTGCTGCCGTGGTCGAAGTCCTCGGCCGGCGAGGTGGACATCCTGAAGGCGAAGGAGATCCTCGACGAAGACCACTACGGCTTGAAGAAGGTGAAGGACCGCATTCTGGACTATCTCTCCGTGCGCAGGCTGAAGCCGGACATGAAGGGGCCGATTCTCTGCTTCGTTGGACCTCCGGGAGTTGGCAAGACCTCGCTGGGCCGCAGCGTGGCCAAGGCGCTGGGACGCAAGTTCTCGCGCATCTCGCTGGGTGGCATGCACGACGAGGCGGAGCTGCGCGGCCACAGGCGCACCTACATCGGCGCGCTGCCCGGGCAGGTGATCCAGAGCCTGAAGCGGGTGGAGACCAACGATCCGGTCTTCATGCTGGACGAGGTCGACAAGCTGGGCCGCGACTTCCGTGGCGATCCGGCGAGCGCGCTGCTGGAGGTGCTGGACCCGGAGCAGAACAACACGTTCCGCGACAACTACCTGGACCAGCCGTTTGATTTGTCCAAAGTCCTGTTCATCTGCACGGCGAACCAGCTCGATCCGGTTCCGGCGCCGCTGCTGGACAGAATGGAGATCATCGAGCTCACCGGCTACACCGAGGAGGAGAAGGTCGCGATTGCGGAGAAATATCTGATCCCGCGGCAGGAGAAGGAGAACGGCATCGATCCGGCGCTGGTTGAATTTCCGACGGCTGCTGTCGCGCAGATTGCGCGGCACTACACGCGCGAGGCTGGCGTACGCAAGTTGGAGCAGCAGATCGGCACGATCTTCCGCAAGATCGCGCGCCGCGTGGCCGAAGGGAAGAGCGAGAAGGTGACGATCACGAATGATGTGATTCGGGAATTTCTCGGGGGCATCAAAGTCCGCGTGGATACGGAGATCGCAGAGCGGACCAAGCGCGCAGGAGTCGCAGTTGGGCTGGCATGGACTCCGGTGGGCGGAGATGTGCTGTTTGTCGAAGCCAGCCGCATGAAGGGCAAGGGCAGTTTCAACATTACCGGGCAGATCGGCGATGTGATGAAGGAGTCCATGCAGGCTGCGCTGACGTGGGTGCGGTCGAATGCGAAGAAGCTGGGGCTCGACGAAGACCTGCTGAAGGACTTCGACCTGCACATCCACGTTCCGGCGGGCGCGATCCCGAAGGACGGGCCGAGCGCGGGTGTGACGATGGCAACGGCAATCGTCTCGCTGCTGATGGATACTCCGGTGCGGCCGCTGCTGGCGATGACGGGCGAGATTACGCTGAGCGGAAACGTGCTGCCGGTTGGCGGCATCAAGGAGAAGTTCCTTGCGGCCAAGCGCGCGGGCGTGCGCGATGTGATCCTTCCGGTCGATTGCAGGCAGCAGGTGGAGGAAGACCTGCAGGCCGACCAGACGGAGGGCGTGACGATCCACTACGCCAGCAGCATCGAGGAGGTGCTGGCGATTGCGTTGCCTCGCACGACCGGCGAGGCGGTGCAGGACGAGGTGATCCGCGAAGAGGTGCTGAGCGCGGCTGGCTGAGTCCTTTTCATCCCACCTATGCGCGATAAAACCGCGCATGAATGGGGCACCCGAGCATTCGTGTTTTCGATTCATTCCTGCTTCGATTGCAGAGAGGCCCGCTTGGGCGGGCCTTCTTCTTTGCCGCGGACGCATCGTGCTTCGGTATCCTTGGCAGATGCGGGTGCGGGTACTTTATTTCGGTGTGCTGAAGGAGCGGTCCGGCGCGGCCGAGGAGCCGTTGGAGCTTTCCGACGGCGCGACGGTGGGGGAGCTGGTAAGAGTTTTGCGCGAGCGTTCGTCTAACTCTGCGATGGCAAGCGGGTTGGAGAGCGTGTGGCAGAGCCTGGCAGTCGCGGTGAACCGCGAGTACGCGACTGCCGATGCAGTCCTGAGTGATGGCGACGAGGTCGCGCTGCTGCCGCCGGTAAGTGGCGGGTCCTGCGCGGACGGCGAATC
>DATCBR010000402.1:0-4285 GCA_036511765.1 Acidobacteriaceae bacterium
CCGCGCGAAGCGCTGGACGATGCTGCTGCGCTACTACGCCAGCCCCGGCTTTCTGGCGGAGTGGATGCAGATCTACCTCGCCCGCGATCTTCGTGCCGGCGAAGCGCAACCCGAACTCGACGAGCAGATTGAGATTATCCGTATGCCGCTCTCAAAGGCAATGGAGCTGGTGCGCGACGGCAAGATCCACGACGGCAAGACGCTGATCGCGCTCTCGCTGTACGATGCTGCGCGGCGCGATGGCAGACTGTAGGAGTTCTTGGTTTATCGGAACTATCGCGGCGTCAATTGCTTCGGCGTTAACTGCGTCTCGATCTCTTCCGCCACCTGCGCGGCCGGCTCGAGCTGATCGAGGTCTTCATCGGTGAAGGTCTCGCCCAGGCCGCCGAAACGGCGCTCGCGCTTCTGGTAGCTCTGGATCGCCTCCAACAGGTGAATGCCGCGGAAGTCCGGCCACAGCCGGTCGGTGATGAATATCTCTGAGTATGCGATCTGCCACAGCAGGAAGTTTGAGATGCGCTGCTCGCCGGAGGTGCGCACCACGAGGTCCGGGTCCGGCATCTGCCGCGTGTACAGTGCCGCGGTGATGTGGTGCTCGTCCAGACGCGCCTCCAGCCCATCCACCTGCAGCAAATCTTCAAGTGAGCACCCGCGCTGGTGCGCCTCAGCGATCAGGTCGGTGACCACAGACCGCGCTGCGTCGACGATCTCCGACCGCGAGCCGTAGTTCAAAGCCAGGGTCAGCGTCGTGCCTGTATTGCCTGCGGTCGACTCGCTGGCCCACTGCATGGTGTCCTGCACCTCGCTGGGCAGCTCGTGGATGCGACCGATGTACTGCATGCGCACATTGTTGTCATTCATGCGCTTCACATTGCCGGCCAGATAATTGCGCAGCAGCTTCATCAGGAAGTTCACTTCGGACTTGGGCCGGCGCAGATTGTTTTCGAGCGAAAACGCATACAGCGTGAGGAACGGCAGGTTGATGCGCGTAGCGGCTTCGACCACGAACTGCACGCTCTCGGCGCCTTGCTGATGTCCCAGGAAGCGCTTCAGTGAGCGCTTTCCGGCCCAGCGGCCATTGCCGTCCATGATGATGGCCACGTGCTGCGGCATGCGCTGCGGATCGAGCTGGCGGTACACCACCATCTCCTCCGCTGACAGCTCGTGCAGCCGTGAGCAGGGCTCAAACACCGGACGCTTTGGAGATTCGCTCGAAGCCATCTCGACTCCAGCATACGCCTTCCGTATCTGAATCGTTCCCCGCCGCATTGGGTCGACTTCGATACACTGGAGAGGAATGTCCACACAGATCATCCGCCCTGCGCGTACGCTGCAGGGTTCACTGACCGTCCCCGGCGACAAGTCCATCTCCCACCGTTACGCGATGCTCGCGGGCCTCGCGGAAGGCACCTCACGTCTGGCCAATTTCTCTACCGGAGCCGATCCGCACTCGTCACTGGGCTGCATGGAGGCATTGGGCGCGACGGTGCGAAAGGGGCCCGGCCCAGCAGTTGAGGTCACTGGCGTGGGCGGCAGCTTCCGCCAGCCCGTGGCAGCGCTCGACTGCGGCAACTCCGGCTCGACCATGCGGATGCTTGCCGGTTTGATCGCGCCGCATCCGCACACCTTCACGCTGATTGGCGACCACTCGCTGACCTTGCGTCCCATGGAGCGCATCCGCAAGCCGCTCGCGCAGATGGGCGCGCGGATTGATCTGGTGGACGGACACGGACCGATGACAGTACACGGCGGTCCGCTGCATGCCATCGACTTCACTACACCCATTCCCTCCGCGCAGGTGAAGACAGCAGTGCTCTTCGCAGGTCTGCAGGCGGAAGGAACGACCAGCCTGACCGAGGCCATCCGCACGCGCGACCACTCCGAGCATGCGCTCAAGGCCTTTGGCGCGACGCTCACACGGACTGGCAGCACAAGCGCAGGCGAGCCGTCGAAGCTCTCCGTCGCCGGAGGGCAGAAGCTGAAGGCCATCGACGCTACGGTTCCCGGCGACATCTCCTCCGCTGCGTTCTTTCTCTGCGCTGCCTTGCTCTTCCCGGACTCCAATCTGGTCCTCGACTCGCTCGGCATGAACCCTACTCGCGCCGCGCTGCTGGACGTGGTAACCGCGCTGGGTGGCCGCATCAAGGTTCTCACGGTGGAAGAGCAGCATGGCGAGCTCATCGGCACCATTCAGGTCAACTGCGCCAGCGGCAAAGCCCGCTCGTCCTCTGCCCCGTATGTCATCTCCGGCGCGCTGACCGCGCAGGTCATCGATGAGCTGCCTGTGCTGGCGGCGGTGGCGGCATACACCGCGTGTGGTCTCATCATTCGGGATGCGCAGGAGCTGCGCGTGAAGGAATCCGACCGCATCGCGCTGGTAGCGAAGAACCTGCGCGCCATGGGCGCTGAGGTAAAGGAAAATCCGGACGGCCTGGAGATTCGCGGCAACCAATCGCTGCACGGCGCGACGATCGACTCCGGCGCCGACCACCGCATCGCGATGGCGTTCTCCATCGCAGCATTGCGTGCAACCGGTGATACAGAGATCGACGGCGCAGAGGCCGCATCCATCTCTTTCCCGGAGTTCTTCACATCGCTGGAGGCGCTGGCGCAGCGCTAAAGTGCACGACTCTGCGAGGAGAGTCCCAGATGCCGCATGTTCCCCGGAGGACCGATGGCTTTCGATAACGTCAAGAGCATTCTGAGAATAGGCTCTCCAATCAGCAGCTACAAGCTGCTGCTGATGCAAGGCGCGTTCTCGCGACCGAAGTACCGAACCATGTTTCTTGCCTTGCTGCGGCCGTTCGTTAGAGACGGGCGAATCGCAGTCCGGTACCGCTGCAACGATCGTATGCTCAGATCCTTTGTGCGCACCTCTGAGCTGGAGAGCGACTTCTACAGCACACGCGAGCTCGGCGTAAACGATGTGTACTCGCTCGATCTCGCCTTTCATCCCGATCTGGTCATCGACGGCGGTGGAAATATCGGCATGTTCACGCTCCGCGCGTCGGCCGGCCTGCGTTGGGCAGGCGATACTTCCGTGCGCTACGTGATCTGCGAACCCGTCCCCGGAAACCTGGATCAGATTCGGGTTCACCTCGCCGCCAACGGATTGCAGGCGGAGATCAAACCCGTCTGCCTGGGAGGCTCGCCCCGGACGATTCCCTTCTACTGCCGCGAGGCCAACCAGAGCAGCTTCGAATCTGACAAACCGTATCGCAGCGTGATTGAGATTCCCGTCATAACCCTCCAGAGCGCCATCGGCCCCGATCCGGCCAACCGCATTCTGATCAAGCTCGACATAGAGGGCATGGAAGTCGAGGCGCTCAACGCGCTCCTTCCGTCGGAGCACCGGCCAGTCTACGTTGTCGGCGAGTTGCACAACTACTCTCGCAACGCCCCGCTGATGGAGGAGCTATTCCGCGCGCACGGCTGGACGCTTGAGCTGCTCGGAATCGCCAATGACACTTGCAGCTTCCGCGGATGTTCGCCCGCGGCCCTGCCGTTGCTGCCCTCGCTGGACCGCGCAGCTCGCCAGTGAAACCCTTCATAGTCCCCGCACCGCCAGATGGTCGATCTCCGACAGACTTTCGTGTACACGTGCACGACGCGCCTCCATTGATGGTGGATGCGCTTTGAGCAGATCCTCCATCGCTGCCGTGGCGCTCTCTGCCGCAATCTCATCCAGCCGATAGCCGTCCGGGACATTGTCTGTATCCGGTCCGCGCAGGATACGCACGTTATTCACTCCGAGCGGCATCCACTCGATCGGCTTCTGCCAGGAGGGTCCCAATATCACCATCGGCACTCCAGCGGCGCGGCCGACATGCATCGTTCCCGTATCGAGCGTCACCATCACATCGCTCATTGCGAGTAACGCAACAAGTTCACTTACCGTCGTCCTGCCCGCGACCGATATTCCAATGCCGTCTGCCGCGCCACGGACCGCGTCAATCGCTTCCTGTTCGGCAGTTGTCCCTACATACACCACGGCAAACCCGCGCCGTTCGGCGTGACGAATGACCGCGGCAAAGCGATCCACATGCCAGCCCGTTTGCTGTCCTCTGCTGTTTTGGGTGACAAAAACAGCGACCGGACGACCCGCGGGATTGACGGCCCGCAGCAACTCCTGCATCGCCTGCGCATCGGCGGCGGAGGCAAAGATGCGGGGACGCGTAACGTCGGTCGGACAGCCAAGCATCGTAGCCACGCGCAGGTTGTTGCCTATCAGACTGAGGCCCGCGTCGTACGCAAGCGGACGGGCATAAAGCGCCGGCGCCTGCGT
>DATCBR010000403.1:0-8985 GCA_036511765.1 Acidobacteriaceae bacterium
GCGGGGATCGCGCTGCTCGATGGGGATGCCTGCACCCGTTGCGGTGGCGAGGTCGATGGTGTTGAACGGCGCTGCGACGTAGAACGGAATGCCGTGCTCCTTCGCGAGGATGGAGACGCCATACGTGCCGATTTTATTGGCGGTGTCGCCATTGGCAGCGATGCGATCGGCTCCGACGATGACGGCCTGGATGCGGCCCTGGGCCATGAGGGAGGCGCTCATGTTGTCGCATAGAACGGTGGTGGGGATGTTGTCCTTCATGAGCTCCCAGGCGGTGAGGCGGGCGCCCTGGAGGTAGGGTCGGGTCTCGTCGGCGAGGACGTCGATTTTGTGGCCGCGCTCGATGGCGGCGCGGATGACTCCGAGAGCGGAGCCGTAGCCGCAGGCGGCGAGGGCGCCGGCGTTGCAATGGGTGAGGACGGTGCCTTGCTGGGGCAGGAGGTCGGCGCCGAACTGGCCCATCTGTTTGCAGTTGGCGATGTCCTCGTCGTAGAGCTGGCGGGCGAGGGCGATGACGGCGGATTTGATCTCGGGGATGGGGGTGTTGGCGGCCGCGAGTTGGTTGTAGAGATCGCGGATGCGGCCAATGCCCCAGAAGAGATTGACGGCGGTGGGGCGGGTGGCGGCGAGGTGGCTGCAGATTTCTGCTACGTCTGCGTTGAGGGCGGGGAGGGTGGTGGCGGTGGAGCGGTCGATGCCGAGAGCGACGCCCATGGCGGCGGAGACGCCGATGGCCATGGCACCGCGGGTGATCATGTCGCGGATGACGGTGGCGACTTCCCTGTAGGTGGTGGCGAGAACGTAGGTCTCTTCGAGGGGGAGCTTGGTTTGATCAAGGAAACTGACGCCGGCGGGCGTCCATTCTAGCGTGGGAATCATGTCTGTTTTAGTTTAGTGGAATTTCTGGACGCAGCAAAGGTTGCGTGCTGCCTGTGAATTCCATCAGCACACGCAATTGCGTGTGAGGGCAATCTAGGAGGCGGACGAGCTCCACTGCAGCATCCTGCGGAAATCAAACGTCCGGAATCGGTTCTGACAATCGACGCAGCAGAAAGTTCTGCAACCCAGCATCAGGTATTCAAGGCGTCTGCGGTGGGAGCGAAAGGTTTCTCCGGAGCCGCAACGTGGGCAAGTTTGAGGGCGCGCCATGGTCTGTGATTCTCCTTGTTTAAACAGAACGGCATTCAGAATCTACACAATGCTCTAACGGCTTAGCTTGTCTAGATGATGAAAACCACCTGAGGAGATGTAAATGACCGCAAAGATCGTGAAATTGTACGTTGCATGCATCAAGACTGAGCAGGCGACGGAGTGCGTTCGGATGCGCACGAAGCATAAAACTACGCTTACTCCATACAGTATACCAAGTGGCCCCCAGGCATGTGAAAGTTGATCTGAATGCAACAAAGCAAAGGGCACGCTGGAGAAGATGGCAGCGAATAAGAGGGCCGAAGTCGAGTGCAGAGAACTGTTCTGCCAGCGTTCAAAGCCGGCCGGGGTGCGTTCGAGGGAGAGCCAGTCATAGGCCGTCGCGAGCGCCGGCAAGAGGAAGCCGCGGAAGGCGATCTCCTCCGTGACCGGAGCGAGGAGCACGGCGAAGGCCGCAAGCAGCCACGCACTATGCTGAGTTTTTAGCAGGTTGTCGAAGATGGATGTGGGTGGAGTGGGGAGAAAACGCTCGGCCGTCTGGGATGCGACGCTGAGCAGGACTCCTCCGGCCATCATCCAGTACCAGCGGCGATGTACTGCGAGCGCATTCCACTGGATGCCGTGCAGGAACGATCGCTCCCACAGTCGCGGAAAAATCCACGCGGAGGCCGCGAGCACCAGGACGTAGGCAAGCGCCTGGGAGGCGAGGGCAATCCCGGGATGCTGCGGCATGGTCTCGAGGTGAATATGGACGGCGCTGAAGACGATCAGGGCGCAGAGATTCACCAGGAAGAAGGCCATCGCAAAAAACAGCACGGCATGGCCGAGGTGCGGGATATGCTTCGCCGGGCCGTGGTCCTGCGCCGGGTCGGTGTCGTGCTGGATGTCGAGCGCCTTGACTTCTACGACTTCGGGAATAGGGAGATTGCTCATAAGACCAACAACAGATTACTTGGCTTTCTTCACGGACTTCTTGGGGGCCTTTTTTGCCGCAGATTTTTTGGTTCCAGACTCGGGTTTTAATTTGGAGGCTGTAGGGACTCCGGTCTTTTTCTCGGGTGCAATGAACTTCGGCTTCGGCGCCTTCTTTTCCAGATCGGGGAGTTCTGCTGGAGGCAGATGCGCGCTTGCTGCGAAGGTGCCAGCACTCTGGTAGTAGCGGGCGAGAAAGTGTCCGGTATGCGATTCGGGGATGTGGGCGACGAGCTCGGGCGGTCCCTGGGCGACGATGCGGCCACCGCCCTCGCCGCCTTCGGGGCCCATGTCGATGAGGTAGTCGGCGTTGCGGATGATGTCGAGATTGTGCTCGATGATGATGACGGTGTTGCCGAGGTCGGTGAGGCGGTGAAGGACTTCGAGGAGCTTGCGGACGTCGTCGAAGTGAAGGCCGGTGGTGGGCTCGTCGAGGAGATAGAGGGTGCGGCCGGTCTGGCGTTTGCTGAGCTCGCGGGCGAGTTTCATGCGCTGTGCTTCGCCGCCGGAGAGCGTGGTGGCGGACTGGCCGAGATGGATGTAGCCGAGGCCTACGTCGACGAGGGTTTGGAGCTTCTGGTTGACGGCGGGAATGTCTTTGAGGATGGGGACGGCGTCTTCGATGGGCAGGTCGAGGATGTCGGCAATCGAGTAGCCGTTGAATTTTACGGCGAGAGTCTCCTGGTTGTAGCGGCGGCCGTTGCAGATCTCGCAGAGGACGTAGACGTCGGGGAGGAAGTTCATCTCGATGCGGCGCTGGCCTTCGCCCTGGCAGGCTTCGCAGCGTCCTCCCTGCACGTTGAAGCTGAAGCGGCCGGGTTTGTAGCCTCGCTCGCGTGAGTCGGGAAGCATGGCGAAGAGGTCGCGGATGGCGGTGAAGACTCCGGTGTAGGTGGCGGGGTTGGAGCGCGGCGTGCGGCCGATGGGGGACTGGTCGATCTGGATGACCTTGTCGAGTTGGTCGGCGCCGTGGATGGCCTTGTGGGCTCCGGGATCTTCGCGCGAGCCGTAGAGCTCCTTGGCGAGAGAGCGATAGAGGATGTCGTTGACGAGAGTGCTTTTGCCCGAGCCGCTGACGCCGGAGACGACCGTCATGACGCTGAGGGGAAAGTGCGCGGTGACGTTCTGGAGGTTGTGCGACGTCGCATCCTGGACGGAGAGCCAACGGCCTGTGAGGGGGCGTGGAGCCTTGCCGGGCGTGGGTCGGGTGACGATGTCGATGTGGCCGGCGAGATACTGGCCGGTTACGGAATTCGGATTCGCCATGATCTCCGCGGGGGTGCCGGAGGCCATGATCCGGCCACCGTTCTTGCCCGCGCCGGGGCCGAGGTCGAGCACGTAGTCGGCCTTGCGAATGGTGTCCTCATCGTGTTCGACGACGAGGACGGTGTTGCCGAGGTCGCGCAGGTCTTCGAGAGCGGAGATGAGGCGCTGGTTGTCGCGCTGGTGCAGACCGATGGACGGTTCGTCGAGGACGTAGAGGACGCCGCGGAGGCGGGAGCCGATCTGCGTGGCGAGGCGGATGCGCTGGCCCTCACCGCCGGAGAGGGTCGCCGCGCTGCGATTCAGGGAGAGATAGCCGAGGCCGACGGCGTTGAGGAATTCGAGACGTTCGATGATTTCGCGCTGCAGGCGATCGGCGATGAGGCGCTCCCGGCCGCTGAATTGCATGGAGCGCGCACCGAGCAGAGCGCGCTCCAGCGAGAGCGCCGTGAAGTCTGCGATGCTGGCGTCGCGGGTGACGGGCTCCGTGGTTGAAAAGGTCCGAGATGCCGCGACTGGGCGATCAGCTTCGGGGTCCTTCGACTTCGGGCTGCGCCCTTCGCTCAGGATGACAGCGTTTCTGGGGGGCGCGATGGCGAGAGGGATGGTTACGGCGAGCGACTCCGGACGCAGGCGGCGGCCGTGGCAGCGCGGGCACTCGGTCGCAGACATGAATTGCATCATGTACTCGCGATAGCCCTCGGACTTGGTGTCTTCGAGGGTGTCGCGCAGCCAGTTGAGAATGCCGTGGAAGCCGGTGCGGCCAACCTCGTTGCGCGGCGGACCATAGAGCAGAAGGTCCTGCTCCGTCTTGGTGAGATCGGCGAACGGCTGCTTGAGATTGATCTTGTATTTGTCCGCTGCCAGCTTGATCAGCCGCTGCAGATACTGGGACGATGAGCCTGGCCCCATGGCTCCGTCGAGCAGAGGCTTGGACCAGTCGGTGATCGTCTTCGAGGGATCAAAATCGTAGATCGAGCCGAGGCCGTGGCACTCGGGGCAGGCTCCATAGGTGGAGTTGAAACTGAAGCTGCGCGGCTCCAGCTTGGGCACGTTGATGCCGCAATCGGGGCAGGCCATCGAGGAGCTGAAGAGCGTCTCGCTGGTCTTGCCGTTGCCTGCCTGGAGGCCGATGAGAACGAGGCCGTTTGCGAGCTGCAGCGCCGTGGTTACAGCGGTGGTGAGGCGGCGGGTATCAAATACCGATCTTCCATCGGCATCGGTTTCGCCCGGCAGGGGCTTGAGGATGATGCGATCGACGATGGCCTCGAGGGTGTGGTTCTTGCGCTTTTCGAGCCGCATCCCCTCTTCGACTTCGGCCATTTCGCCGTCGATGCGGACACGGTAGCCCTTCTTGTCGAGCGCGTCGATCTCCTCGCGGAACTCTCCCTTGCGGCCTCGCACGACGGGGGCCATCACGGTGATGCGTTCGCCGGGGGAGTCGGTGCGATTGCGCTCGACGATTTGCGCGACGATCTGCTCCGCGGATTGACGCGAGATGGGGCGGTGGCAGTTGGGGCAGTGCGGCTGACCGACGGAGGCGTAGAGGAGTCGCAGGTAGTCGTAGATTTCAGTGATGGTTCCGACGGTGGAACGCGGCGAGCGGGAGGTGGTTTTCTGCTCGATGGAGATTGCGGGGGAGAGGCCGTCGATGGAGTCGACATCGGGGCGCTCCATCTGGTCGAGGAACTGGCGAGCGTAGGCAGAGAGCGTCTCGACATAGCGGCGCTGGCCCTCTGCGTAGATGGTGTCAAAGGCGAGAGAGCTCTTGCCCGAACCTGATAATCCGGTCACGACGGTGAGGGTATTGCGCGGAATCGAGACTGAAACATCGCGCAGATTGTGCTGCCGTGCTCCACGAACATTGATATGCGTGAGATTCCTGCGCGGTGTTTGGATCGAAGAGGCCAAGTTTCTAGTTTACTAGGTTTACCGTGGATCGAGGGGACGGCCAGCGTCCTGGTGTTCGCAGGACCGATCGAAGCCCGATCTGGCACGTATGAATCCATCTAGGCACTAGTCGTTCCATTTTTCTGATGGACTTTTCAACAGATTCATCCAGAATGGTTTTGGCCCGCGAATCTGTCTTGAGTCCCCCGGCTGGTATTCTGTAGATCTTCGCGTTTGCGAAGGAGACCTTGAGATGAGTTCGTTGATGTTGATAGGCGCAATGTTCGCATCGTTGGCACTCGGAGTGTTAATGGCCTACGGGATCTGTAAGGTCATCTTCCGTATTTTCATGATCCACGCGCTCTCGGCGGCGAAGCGCGGACAGACGGCGAGCCTGATTGTCAACTCAGAAAACTGACACGGCTGGCGGCTACGGCTGGGGCTGGGGCTTCGTGTTGTTGGATGGATTGGCGGACTGTTTTTGTTGCTGCCGCTTGAGCAGCTCCTGGTAGACCATCTCTGGTGTCAGGGTTCCTGCGGGAGCGCTTCCGGTTGTGCTTGTTGCTGGAGGAGGGTTGGGGGCATCGACGATGCCTGAGGTCGAGGGTGTGGTCGAGGGCGTGGGAATCGAATCCAGCGGAACGGAGTGGGTGGTGGGGAGAGTCGACGCTGTGGGCGATGTGTTCGATGGGCTGCCGTTTACGTTGTTCAAGGGCTGAGCTATGCTTGCGGGGCTGGCGGGCCCGGACGTCGCGGTCGCTGGTGCCGCGGTGGACGGGGTCGCCACGTTGATCCGTACAGGTTGTGGCGCGATCGGAGTTGGCTCGTCGTAGGCGGCGTAAACAGGCGATTCGGGACTGGGGGGCGTTGCACCCCCGCCACGCGGAGTCAGCATGAGGCGGGGTGCGTTGTCTGCGTCGCCGGCCATGAAAAGAATGTTTGTCCCTGTCCCATCGAGCAGCGTTGCAAGCACTGTGGACAGCGGTGCAGGGCCGTAGTTTCCGAAGACCCGCTGATCCGCCACTCCGCCTGTAATCTTCAGGCCGGTCGCATGGGAGATGGCGCGCAGAATCTGGTTCAGACTGGAATCATCGGCGCGGACATCCACTTCACCGGCGGCGAACGTGACGTGTGCGCGGTGGGGCGAATTGGAGGCCAGGGTGCCAGGCATCGCCGCTCCGCTAATCGGAGCCGGCATGGCATTGTTCACAGGCAGTGATGTAGGCTGCATCGAAGGCAGGGCCTGTGCGTGCAGGCATGGCGTGGCGAATACCATCGCGAGCGCGGCTAAGACTACCGCTGGCGCGGCTAAGACTACCGCCGGCGCGGCGATGGAAACGCTTATGACTTCACGTACGTAGCTTTTCGGATGCATCTTTTGAGTGGGACGCGCACTCGAACAGGAAGGTAGCTTCACTGCTTCAGAATAGCGTCAAACCTGCAGGCATGGTTGCCGGGCGCGAACCAGTGACCGAGAGTTCCGGAGCCGCTCGCTGGACTGGGGACCCCGGCCTCCGTATGCTGGGCAGGACAAGTTGCAAGGATTTAGGAGGACGACATTGAGTCCTAAGAGTTTTGAGTTGAGCTACGCGCGGACCCTGGCGGGGTCTCTGCTGGGTGTGGTGTTGATGTTTGCTGCGCCCGCTATGCATGCCCAGACCTGCACCACGCAGGCACGCATGAGCGATAGTGTAAGGAACGATCTCAGCGGCGTTGCGATGAATCTGGCGCAGTCGATCAGGGAGGGCAACGCGGCGAAGGTGCAGGCCTCGATTATCGCGGAGTTTGCGAGTGATGCGTCCTTTGCTCCGACAGCCTCCGTCATCCGGACAACCTCGTCGAAGCTGGCGGGCGATACGCTGCACGTTACCCAGATCTATGAGCTCGACGCTCGCGGACGAAAGCCGGGAGATACGTCGGAAGCCGACTTCAGCTGCGCCCTGAGCGGCACGACGGCCGAAACGGACTTCTCCATCAGCGGTCTCCCTCCCGGGCTCTACGGTTTCGCCATGGTTGAGGCGGAGGGGAGCCGGCCGTGGCTGCTCTCGTTCCTGCTGCGGCAGGATGGCGGCGCCTGGAAGCTGGCCGGCTTCTATCCCCGCGCACGAACGGCTGCTGGTCACGATGGCGTGTGGTACTGGACGACGGCACGGGCGGATGTGAAGGCCAAGGACCTCTGGCTTGCATGGGTTCTTTATGGAGAAGCAGACACGCTGCTGCGTCCGGCAAACTTCGCGACCAGCACGAACCTCGATCGTATGCGCGCAGAGCAGACTGCGGCCGCTCCCCCCGAGTTGATTAATGGAATTGGACCCGAGATGCCCCTGGTCATCAAGGCTGCGACGAAGGCGGGAGCGGCCGCGGAGTATCACTTCACCAGCATCGGTGCTGAGGGATCCGAGGACGGCAGGGAACTGAAGCTGGTGGTGCATCTGAGCGTGCCGTACCTCGCCGATCCTGTTGCCGGGAAGGCTCGGAATCTTGCCGCGATCAGCGCCCTGCTGGATGCGCATAAAGATCTACGGCAGGATTTCGATAGTGTCTGGATCTTTGGCGATTCCGCCGGGTATGGCCCGCTGCTGACCGAAGTACCGCTTTCGGCGATCCCGTAAACTGATGTCCTCGGTGGTGGGGCGCGCAGTTTTGCCCTATGAATACCTTGCGCTACGATTTTGGCGACGCGATGGCAGAGATTTTGGTGTTGGGACGGTGCCGCAGTGTTCAGGGCATGCTATTGAAGGAGTGCCAACTGGAGAACGAGTTCATGGCAAGCGCACAGAAGTCCCTGGCACAGGCGATCCGCGAGCGGCGCTCGACTCCGAGCTTCGACGGTGAGCCTATTCCGGCCAGAGACCTGCAGCAGATCATCGATGCCGGTCTTAACGCTCCGAGCGGCTATAACATGCAGCCCTGGCGGTTCATTGTCGTGCAACATCCTGAACAGCGGCGACGGCTCCGCGCGGCCTGTTACAACCAGGCGAAAGTGGAGGAAGCTTCGGTGATCCTGGTTGCCTGCGGCGACTGCGATGGATGGCGCAAGGACCTGGAAGAGATGCTGCGTCTCGGCCGTGCTGCCGGTATGCCCGAAAGCTACGCTGCGCAGGCGGCCGCGAACGTTCCCAGCTATATGTCGGCGTTTTCAGACGAAGAGATGCGCGGCTGGCTCAACAAGCAGGTCACCATCGCTGTGACGTCGATGATGTGGATGGCCGAGGTTCTCGGGTACGATACGGCCATGCTGGAGGGCTTCGAACAACAGGGGGTGTGCGAGACCCTGCGTCTTCCGATGAGCTACTGGGTGGTGTCGCTGCTGGCACTGGGAAACCTGAAGGGGCCGGACAAGTTCGATGGCGGGCGTTTCGAGCCCTCGCATACGGTCTTTGGGGAAGAGTACGGCAAGCCACTGAAGCTCAAGTAGACCAGCATGAGCACACGTCGTGAATATCCGGAAAGACCCATCCCCGGCGTTGGCGCTGTCATCCTGCGCAAGCGTGAGGGGCGCTTCGAGGTTCTGCTTGTCCGCCGCCGCACTGAGCCCATGGCCGGGACGTGGTCGCTCCCCGGAGGAGCGATCGAGCTTGGCGAAACTACCCGCGAAGCGTGCGCGCGTGAGGTGCTGGAGGAGACCGGACTGAGGGTTCGGACGGTCGCCGAAGTTGAATCGTTCGACATCATTCTGCGCGATGCCGCGGGGCGCGTTCAATTCCACTA
>DATCBR010000404.1:0-7642 GCA_036511765.1 Acidobacteriaceae bacterium
GCGACGCGGATCCAGTCCACATGCCGCACAATCTCGTACAACTCCCACGGCAGGAACGCCACCGTAACCCCGATCACCAGCCACTCCGCCCACACCTTCTCCAGCACCAGGCCCCAGCCCTCCGCAATGCGGATCGCCGCATAGACGAACGTCGCAAACCCGATCTGCTTCAGCCGGTGCGAGGTTACCGTGTCGATGTGGTCCATCACCCACGTCACCAGCCGCCCATCCGGATCGATGCGCAGCCGCCCGGCCAGTTGCAGCGCCTCGTCCGAGAGATCTTTATGCACCAGGTGGAACGCGCCAATCCCAACCAGAAAGAAGAACA
Source organism: Acidobacteriaceae bacterium (assembly GCA_036511765.1). GTDB lineage: Bacteria > Acidobacteriota > Terriglobia > Terriglobales > Acidobacteriaceae > Edaphobacter. The sequence goes on from DATCBR010000404.1 coordinate 329, forward strand.
CCGCCTCCAGCAGCTTGAAGCCGCCGATCAGCAGCAGGCCGCGGTTGTGCCGCTTCCGCGTGCCCTGCGCGCTCCGTGCTCCGTGTTCGCGCTGTTCCTGGATTTGTACTCCGGTAGCCATCTCTATTCGACGCCTTCAGGCGCACAATGTGCCGCCTCAGCCAAGTTGACCGGCGCGCATTCCTCCTTGTCAATCCACCTTCGTGCGTACGCCAGGTTATTCATGGTGCCGTCATCCCGAGCGTAGTCCCGCTTCACGGGACGAAGTCGAGGGACCCCCGCATTTTGTCCTTGTCATCCCTTTGCGTCCGCAAAAAATCTTCTCCCCGCCCAATCCACTCCCCACCCCCACCCGTAAAGGTAGTGAGCGCGCTGAAATTCAACAGAACGATTCGCATTGGCGAAAGGAATCTCCATGAAGAAGACACTCATTGCATCTCTCGCAGTCGCAACTCTCGCGCTCTCGTCCCTCGCCGTCTGTGCGCAGATGGACAATATGAAGGACCCCATGGTCGGCGGAGCCGCCATGTATCCCTCCAAGACCATCGTCGAGAACGCAGTCAACTCCCCCATCCACACCACTCTGGTCGCCGCCGTCAAAGCAGCCGGTCTCGTCGATACGCTCAACTCCCCCGGCCCCTTCACCGTCTTCGCGCCCACCAATGACGCCTTCGCCAAGCTGCCCGCCGGCACCGTCGACACCCTCGTCAAGCCGGAGAACAAGGCCACTCTGACGAAAATCCTCACCTACCACGTCGTCCCCGGCCGCATCTCCGCGAAGGACATCGCAGCAGGCATCAAGGCCGGCCACGGCAAGTTCCAGATGAAGACCGTGGAAGGCGGCATGCTCACCGCAACCATGTCCGGCAAAAACGTCATGCTGACCGACGAGAAGGGCGGCATGGCTACCGTCACCACCGCCAATGTCTACCAGTCCAACGGCATCATTCATGTCATCGACACGGTGTTGATGCCCAGCTAAAGCTTTTGTCATTCCTCCGCGTTCGGGCCCGCCTTCGGGATCGAATGCGGAGGAATCTGCTTTTTCCAGCTTCTCCGCGGCAGAGCCAACTCATCGGCCCTGCCGCATCTTTTTCTGTCAGCGCACGTCAACCAGTGCAGCACTTCGATTAATCTAATTCAAGACGATCATGCCCTATTCGTTTCGCTCCGAACAGTGGCTTCCCTATCCAGTGGAGGCCGTCTTCGCCTTCTTCGCGGACCCCGAGAATCTTCCTGCGCTCATGCCCCCCTGGCAGCGCGTGCGCATCGAGAAGCTCACGCTGGTTCCGCCGCGCGGCGACGCAGCGCACCTTTCCGCCAAAGCCGCTGGAGCAGGCTCACGCATCGTGCTCAGCATGCGCGCCATTCCCCTGGTCCCAATTCGCGTCCGCTGGGACGCTGAGATCATCGAGTTTGAACCCAACCGCCATTTCACCGATCGCCAGGTGCGCGGCCCATTCGCCTTCTGGCAGCACACCCACCATGTCCGCGCGCTCGACCGCAACGGTCCCGGCGTCACTGTGGTCACCGATGAGGTCAACTACGACCTTCCTCTTTGGATCTTCGGCCACATGGCCCATGCGCTCTTCCTCCATCGGCAGATCGAGAAAGTCTTCGCCTTCCGGCGGGAGCGCATCATCGACGCGCTCGCCAGGGCAACATCCACCCAACCGGCGGCGTCCCCGCAGGACACACGCGCGTCCTAGCGCTACTTCAGCGCCATCCGGCGGCTCTCCATCGCCGCAAGAAACGGCCGCGCCTTTTTGAGTGCGCCCTCAGCGGTGATTCCATACTTCGTCCGCAGCGCCTCCACCTTGCCGTGCTCGATAAACTCGTCCGGCCAGCCAATGCGCACCACCGGCACTGCGATCTCCATCTCGTTCAGCGCCTCCAGCACCGCCGACCCAAACCCTCCGGCCAGCACATGGTCCTCCAGCGTAATCAGCAGCCCGCAACTCTGCGCATACTTCGCCACGCACGGGCGGTCGATCGGCTTGGCAAAGCGCGGGTTGATCACCGCCACTGAAAATCCCTCCCGCTCTAGCATCGCCGCCAGCCGCTCCGCTTCAGCCAGCATCGCGCCCAGCCCGAACACCGCAACGTCGTGTCCATCCCGGATCACCTCGGCGACGCCGATCTCCAGCGCGCGCGGATGCTCCTTCACCGGCACGCCCGGCCCTGTTCCCCGCGGATACCGCACCGCAGACGGTCCCTCGTGCAGCATCGCCGTGTACAGCATGTCCGCCAGCTCGTCTTCATCCTTCGGCGCCATGTGGATGATGTTCGGCACACTGCGCAGATAGCTGATGTCGAACAGCCCATGGTGCGTCGGCCCATCATCGCCGGAGAGACCGCCGCGGTCCATGCAGAACACTACCGGCAGGTTCTGCAGGCAGACGTCATGAATGATCGGGTCGAACGCGCGCTGCAAAAACGTTGAGTAGATCGCGCAGAAAGGCTTGTACCCCTTCGTCGCCATCCCCGCCGCGAAGATCACCGCATGTTCCTCAGCGATCCCCACATCGAAATATCGCTTCGGGTGCCGCGGCCGGAACAGATCGAGCGCAGTGCCGTTCGGCATCGCCGCCGTAATCGCCACCACCTTGTCGTTTGTATCCGCCAGCTTCGCCAATGACTCGGCAAACACCTCGCTGTACGTCTTCTGCCCGGTCGGCTTGGTCTCGCCCGTCTCAGGATCGTATGGCCCCAGCCCATGAAACTTCTTCTGCTTCTTCAGCGCCGGTTCAAAGCCGCGCCCCTTCTGCGTGATCGCATGCAGAATCACCGGCTTGTTCTGCTGCTTCAAAAACTTGAATGTCTCAATCAGCAGAGGCAGGTTGTGTCCGTCCAGCGGACCGTAATAACTCAGCCCAAACTCCTCAAACAGCATCCCCGGCCCGATCAGCCCCTTCGCCGCCTCTTCCGCCTTGCGTGCCACATGCCGCGCTGCCTTGCCGCCAAACCGCTCGATCAACCCGGCAGCCCGATCGTGCAGGCCGATGAGCGTGGGATTCGTCACAATCTTGTGTAGGTACTCGGCAATCGCTCCAACATTCTTGTCGATCGACCATGCATTGTCGTTCAGCACCACAATCAGCCGCTTCGTCTGCGCTGCAATGTTGTTCAGCGCCTCAAACGAGATGCCGTTCGTGAACGCCGCATCGCCGCACAGCGCGACCACATGCTCCTTCCCGCCGGACATGTCCCGCGCCACCGCCATGCCCAGCGCAGCGCTCAGTGCTGTTCCCGCGTGCCCCGCGCCGTATGAGTCATGCTCGCTCTCCGTCCGCAGCATAAAGCCGTTCAGCCCGCCCGGTTGCCGGATCGTCTCAAACTGATCTCTCCGTCCGGTCAGCAGCTTGTGCACATACGCCTGGTGGCTTACGTCAAAGACAAAGCTGTCCTGCGGCGTCTCAAAGACGTAGTGCATGGCCAGCGTCAGCTCCACCACGCCCAGGTTCGGCCCAATGTGACCGCCCGTCTTCGCCACACCAACGATCAGCCGCTCCCGGATCTCTTCGGCAAGCTGCACCAGTTGCGGAACGGTCAGTTGCTTCAGGTCCGCAGGCGATCCGATTCGGCTCAACAGTTCTTCCATGCCCGTCATTCACCCAGCCACTCGCATACGCGCAATCTCCGCAAGAGGCACAGCTTCTAAGTATAGCTTTCCGATAACAACCCAATTCCCTTATTGGACTCATATCACCAGAGCGAAGTCATGCGGCGCCTTCCGCGGCACAGCCGATCGTCCCCGCGCCAGATGCGGCCTCCCGCTCCCGCCCACCGTCCCCGGTACCCGAAGTTGCAGATCATATTGATAAAAAACCCCTTCGGTAACCTCGCGGTTCCCCTAAAGTGCAAGTGTCCCGCGCCATACCGCTCGCCTACCATGAAGGGAATGCTATGAACGGCACGGCGACCAAAAGCGACGTTCCGCGCGGCGAAGGTCTGCGCCTCGAGACCCTGGAGAAATACCAGGTCCTCGGCGCTGCGCCCGATCCGGCCATGGACGACCTCGCCGAACTCGCCGCACGCATCTGCGGCGCCGCCGCCGCAGGCATCTCCTTCGCCGGCCCCGATGGCATCTCCCTCTACGCGCGCCACGGCCTCAGCGAAACCGTGCTGCCCGCCGCATCGCTCCCCGGCGCTCCGCCCCTGCGCGCCCAGACCGTCTACGAGATTCCCGACACCCGCGACGACCCCCAGTTCTCTCCCGAAGGCATCGTCCTCTCCGGTCGCGCCTTCCGTTTCTACGCCGGCGCATCGCTCTCCACGCCCGCTGGCATCCGCCTCGGCGCGCTCTTTCTGCTTGACCCTGCCGTCCGCCGCCTCACACCCTTCCAGACCCAGGCGCTCACCGTGCTCGCCCGCCAGGCCATGACCGCCATCGAGCTCAATCTCGCCTCGCGCCAGATGGAGGGCGTCACCCGCGCCCAGCAACGCATCGAGTCCGCCCTCATCGTCGAGCGCAACTTCGTCTCCACCGTCCTCGACACCGTCGACGCCCTCGTCGTCGTCTTTGACACCGCCGGCCGCATCGTCCGCTTCAACCGCGCCTGCGAGGCCGCCTCCGGATACGACTTCCCCTCCATGGTCGGCCGCTATCTCTGGGACCGCCTCATCCCCCGCACCGATGTCCCCTCCTCCATCGAGCACTTTGAGCGCCTCCGCGCGCAGGGCATGCCCACCGCCTTTGAGAACCAGTGGATGCACCGCGACGGATCCCTGCGCCGCATCGCCTGGTCGGCATCTCCGCTGCTCGATGAGCAGGGCCAGATTACCTTCATCATCGCCACCGGCATCGACGTCACCGTGCAGCGCGTCGCCGAGGCCACGCTGCGCGAGAGCGAGGCCCGCTACCGCCAGCTCGTCGAGGGTTCGCTCGGCGTCGTCTGCACGCATGACATGCAGGGCGTCGTCCTCTCCATCAATACCCACGGCGCGCAGTCCATCGGCCGCACCCGCGACGATATGGTCGGTCACGCCCTCACCGAGTTCATGCCGGAAGACCGGCGCGCAGGCTTCAACAAATATCTCGCCGACATCCACGACACCGGCGAGGTCCAGGGCCTGCTCTACCTCCGTCACGTCAACGGAGAGGTCCGCGTCATCGCCTACCGCAACAAGCTCATCGCCACCGGAAGCCGCGACCCCTACGTCCTTTGCTTCGGTGTCGACATCAGCGAACAAGTCCGCGCCGAGGACAAGCTGCGCACCCTCAGCCGCCAGTCCAACTCCATCCTGGAGTCCGTCGGCGACGGCATCTTCGGCCTCGATCTCGAAGGCCGCTGCACCTTCATCAACCCCGCCGCGTTGCAGATGCTCGGCTACAAGCAGGAAGAGGTCATCGGCCGCGATCTCCACGCCATGGTCCACCACACCCGCGCCGATGGCACGCCCTACCCCAGCGACGAATCGCCCATCCGCAACGCGCTTCGCGACCTCTCAGCCGCCCGCGTCACCAAAGACATCTTCTGGCGCAAGGACGGCGCCAGCTTCTCCGTCGAATACGTCGCCCGCCCGCAGATCGAGACCCAATCCGCTGACGACCGCGGCGAAGATTTGGGTGCCCCGCGTCTCGATTCTGAGACCTGGGAAAAGAGCTCCGCAACGTCCTCGTCCGCCGCGTCCAAACCGACCGGCAAGGCCGTCGGCGTCGTCGTCGCCTTTTCCGACACCACCGAGCGCCGCGTCCTCGACCGCATGAAGGACGAGTTCATCTCCACCGTCTCGCACGAGCTGCGCACGCCGCTCACCTCCCTGCGCGCCGCCCTCGGCCTCATCACCGGAGGCTCGCTCAACACCCGCCCCGAAAAACTCCGCCAGATGCTCGACATCGCCACCGGCAACACCGACCGCCTCGTGCGCCTCGTCAACGACATCCTCGAGCTCGAACGCATCGGCTCCGGCAAAACCGAGCTGCACTCCACCATGTGCTCCGCCGACGACCTCTTCCGCCGCGCCGCCGCCTTGCAGCAGGCCGAAGCCTCCAAGGCGCAGATCCGCATCACCTTCAACTCGCAGGGCGTCAACGTCTGGGCCGACCCCGACCGCATCCTCCAGACGCTCGCCAACCTCATCTCCAACGCCATCAAATTCTCCCCCGCCGGCACCGAGATCCACCTCCGCGCCCGCCGCAACGATGAGGCCGAAGCCGAAATCCAGGTCCGCGATCAGGGCCGCGGCATCCCCGACGACAAACTCGAACGCATCTTCGAGCGCTTCCACCAGGTCGACGCCTCAGACTCGCGCACCATGGGAGGCACCGGCCTCGGTCTCGCCATCTGCCGCTCCATCGTCGCGCAACACGGCGGCCGCATCTGGGCCACCAGCACCCTCGGCAAAGGCTCCGTCTTCCACTTCACCCTGCCCACACGCCCCGCCAGCAACCTGCTCTAACCGCAAACTGCCGTCAGCGCGAGAGCGCGCACACCGCGAGTCGAGGCCCCCCGCACCTGTTCTTGCTCTCCGCCCCCCATTTGTTTCCTGCTCGTCATTCTGGACTGACGCAAAGAAAGTTCGCGCTTGTCATTCTGAGCGAAGCGAAGAATCCCCGCATTTGTTCTTTCGCTCCCGCATTTGCTTCCGCTCGTCATTCTGGACCGCGCACCGCGCGTCCAGAATCTCCGTATTGGTCCTATCTCTAAGCTGGATAGCTCTCAGCTTATAGCTCGATAAAATAAGTGCGCCCTACGGTTTGCTTGGACAGGTTCGCCCTTCCACGTCATCGCCCACGTCCCCGCCTACTCGTCGCCCTCGCGCAGCTTCGCGATGGTGCTGAAGTCTTCGAGCGTCGTCGTATCCCCCTTCACGTCGCCCGTCGTCGCCAGCTCACGCAGCAGTCGCCGCATGATCTTGCCCGACCGCGTCTTCGGCAGCATCTGCGTAAACCGCAGATCGTCCGGCCGCGCCAGCGCGCCAATCTCCTTCGCCACCCACTGCCGCAGCTCCTGCCGCAACTCCTCGCTTGGCTCGTGCTCATGCTCCAACGTGACGAACGCCGCAATCGCCTGGCCCTTCAGGTCGTCCGGCCTTCCCACCACCGCGGCCTCTGCCACCTTGGGGTGCGCCACCAGCGCCGATTCGATCTCCATCGTTCCCAGCCGATGGCCGCTCACGTTGATCACGTCATCTACGCGCCCCATCAGCCAGTAGTAGCCGTCCGCATCGCACCGCGCGCCGTCGCCGGTAAAGTAGCTGCCCGGAATCTCCGAGAAGTACGTCTGCTGATATCGCTCCGCGTCACCCCACACCGTGCGCGCCATCGAAGGCCACGGCTTGCGGATGACCAGCAGCCCGCCCTGCCCCAGC
>DATCBR010000405.1:0-4343 GCA_036511765.1 Acidobacteriaceae bacterium
GGAGGAGCCGAAGGTGAAGCCGCCGCCGTGAATGTAGAACATCACAGGGCGCTTGCCGGTGAGCGAGGGCGTCCAGATGTTCAGCTTCAGCATGTCTTCGCTCTGCCAGCCGTCGTCCCAGTCCTGAATGAAGGTCTGCTCGGAGCCGGTCCAGGTATGGAGGCTCTGCGGACAGTTGGCGCCGTAGACCAGCGCGGGGAACTCGTCGCTCCAGGGCTTGAGCGGCTGGGCAGGGAGCCAGCGGTTTTCGCCGGCCGTGGTCGCGCCGTAGGGCACGCCCTTGAAGGTGAAGACGTCGCCATCGAGGAAGCCGCGGACCTTCCCGTATTGCGTCTTGGCGACCGCGGACCGCGGCGTTGAGACATTGCCGGGCTCCTGATGGACACCGGTCTTGATGCTGTCTGAGGCGATGGCGCGGCCGCCGGTTGCGAGAGTTACGCCGGCGGTCACTGACAGCATCAGCGCTTCGCGGCGGTTGAGTTTTCCATTTCGAGTAAGCGTTTTCACGAGCGTCTCCTTGCCGGGGTTCGAGTCCGGCCTTGGGGGGTCCGATTCAGGACATGAATTTTGCCGTCTGGACGAAAGGCCGCCGAAGCAGCGACCAATCTTAGTACGGACGGACCGATTCTGTCTCTACCTTCCATTTATCGGTGCGGAAGGGGCTGGCTGGAAGGCCGGCGCCGTTGAAGAGCGTGGCGACGGGATTGGACTGCCAGGCGTAGCGCACTTCCTTCGGGTTCGGCACGTCCGGCGAGGAGACGATGACGGTGTCGCCCTCAATGCGCGCGTTGGTCCAGTGGAACTGCTGGTCATCGCCGGCGATGGAGAACTCGCCGAGCTTGTCGCCTTTGGTCACGAGACCACCGTCAGCATGGCTGAACTTCAGGCGGACCTCGCCCTTGCGGCGCTCCACTTTCTCAAGCGTCGGACCCTGATCGACGACCTTTTTGTCGCCGTAGGCCATGTTGAGTGCGCAGCGCGCGATGCGGTCGCCTACGGGCTCCTTGTCCGTGGGATGGATGGTGTTGGGGTCGCCGGTATCGATGGTGACCGCCAGGCAGGTGTTGGGCACGGTCTCGGCGGCGACGAGCTGCGACTCGCGCAGATTGGACCAGTCATCGTCGGTCGGTGTGTCGACGTGCGGCAGGTAAGCCGGGAGTTGGACGACGATGAAAGGCATGTTTGGCTCATGGAACGTGTTGCGCCAGTCGCCGATCATGCCGGCGAGCACCTTGCGATATTGGTAGCCGCGGGGCGAGTTCTCCTCACCCTGATACCAGATAGCACCGGCGAGCGAGTAGGGCGCGATGGGCTGAATCATGCCGGTGTAGAGGACACCCGGCATCTGTGGCCAGTTCTGGTAGCGCAGCGGCATGGGCTGCGGCGGACGTCCATCGACGGCGATCTTCGCCTTCCACTCACCGGCGAGCGGGATGGTCTTGTCCCCGATGGTCATCTTCAGGTCTTCCGGCTTCGACTCAAAGCCGCCCTTGGGGATGGACTTGAGCACACGGATGGTGATCTCGTTCTTGCCGGGGTGCAGCATGCCGGGGCGGATCCCATAGCGGCGCGGGTTCTCCACCCAGGCGCTGCCGCCGATCTCCTGGCCGTTGATGTAGACGGTGTCCATCTTCTCGATGATGCCGAGCTGGACGGAGTCGCGGCCCATGCCGGGGAATCCGCCGGGGCCACCGGGGCCACCTGCGCCACGCTGGCCGCGAGCGTTTCCTGGGCCTGCCAGTGATCCTGCTGGACCTCCTCCCGGGCCGGCCGGTGCGGCTGTGGGGGCTGGAGTTGCAGGGAGGTCGGCAGCAGCCACGTCAAAGGTCTTGCGGAAGTAGACGAGGGTGGGAGTGTCGGGCACGCCGAGCTCGGCGAAGCCGCCGGGGATGGTGACGGTCTTCCAACTGGAGTCGTCGTAGTCGGGCGCGGCCCAGTGCTCCTTCATGCCGATGTCGTAGTTGTCATACCAGTGCTGGACGAAGTTGCCGTACTCGGGGCCTTTGTTCTCGGCGACGATGCGGTTGTACTCGGTGACCAGCGGGTCGAAGTCGTGGATCTGCTGGACGGCGTTGATGCTCATGAAAGCTTCGGCAGGAACGCCGCCGACGGCGGAGATGATGAGGCCGATGGGGATGTGCGTCTCCTGCTCGACCTTGCGCGCGAAGTAGAAGGCGACGGCGGCGACGCGGCCAGCGGTCTCCGGTGTAACAACGTTCCAAGAGCCGCTGACAGTCTCGACTGGGTGATACGGCGAGCGCTGGGCGACGGTGAAGAAGCGAATGTTGGGCAGGTCGGCCTTGGCGGCGTCTTCGGTGCCGGTCTTGGCCTGGCGCAGGCCGAACTGCATGTTGGATTGCCCGCTGCACAGCCAGACATCGCCGACAAGGACGTTCTTGATGGTGGCGGTCTGATGCTGGCCGGTGACGGTCATGGTGTAGGGGCCGCCGGCGGCGGGGGGATCGATCTTGGCCTGCCAGCGACGGTCGGCTCCGGCCACGGCAGTGGCGGTTTTGCCGGCGATCTCGACCTTGATCTGGTCGCCGGGATCGGACCAGCCCCAGATGGCGTCCGGCGTGTTGCGCTCCAGCACCATGTTGTCCGCGAAGAGGGTAGAGACGAAGGGCGGCGGCCCGACGGGTTGTTGTCCGCGGCGGGGCGGCTGGGCGGAGCCTGCAAGGGGCGCGAGCAGGAAGGTTGCGGCAACGAGTGCGAGAGAGCGCTGGGTCATGGCTGAATGGTTCCTTTTGGCGGGTGAGGCGGAATTGCGGAGGGGATGAAGAATAGACGGCGCAGGAGTTCTCCGGGCCGCAGGCGCATCCGTTATACCGCAAAAAGGCGGGGGCGGGACAGCCGTTGGGATTCGTGGCGGTGTCTCAGCTTGAAATCCGTTCGGACTTATTGCGGTAGACCGCCAATACCAGGCCGACTATCAGCAGGGCAATGGGGAAAATCAAGATTAGTTTGTCGATGCTAAAGCCAGAAAGCCTGCTCCCGTCGCGTAGCGAGAGCATGACTTCGAGCACTACCGCCAGAGAAAGCAGCAGCCCTAATCCAATTCCGGTTATGAGGAACCCAACCTCTCGTCTGGTCATGCCGCCAATGCTACTACCCGGCTAGGGCAGCAACATCCCAATTAAAAAAGCAATTTGTAGGTCTTGCCTTTCATGAGGTGGAGGTCGACGGCGCCCGCGTCCTCGTGGAGGGAGAGAGCGTGGCCGTCGGCGGTGACGGATTTGAGGTGCTGGCCCTCCGGCAGGCGCACGTGGAAGAGCTGGTCGTGCTGCGGCGTCCACGTAGCATCCGTAAGGTGGTTTCCAGTCCAGTGCATTGCGACCGCTGCGTCGCCGCGGACGTGCACGCCTGAGACGGAGCCAGTGGCCCACTCCTGCGGGAGGGCAGGGAGCAGGTCGACCTCGACGCGGTCAGCATACCAGCGCGACTGGATGAGGGCCTCCAGCATGCCGTTGGCGGCGCCGAGGTTGCCGTCAATCTGGAAGAGTCCAGGCGGATGCGTGTCCATCAGGTTAGGAAATGTCGATTGGCGGAACATGACCTGCATGGAGTCATAGGCCTGCTTGGAGTCGTGCAGGTGGTCCCAGTAGTTGATGACCCAGGCGCGCGACCAGCCGGTCTGGCCTCCGCCGTGGTCGAGGCGGCGCTGGAGGGTGGTGCGCGCGGCGGTGGCAAGGTCGGGAGTCTTGTCGAGAGAAATTTCATTGCCGGGGAAGAGCGCCCAGAGGTGCGAGATGTGACGATGGCCGGGCTCGCTCTCGTCGTAGTCGTACTGCCACTCCTGCAACTGGCCCAGCTTGCCAACCTTGAAGGGCGGGAGTTTGGCTTGCGCGTCGGCGACCTGTTGGAGGAAGGCCGGATCTTCGCCGAGAATCTTGCCGGCGTCGAGGGTACGCTCGAAGAGTTCGCGCGCGATCTCGATGTCCATCGTCGGGCCCATGGTGAGCGAGTGGCGGGTGCCGTCGGGAAGCTTGTAGGTGTTTTCGGGCGAGAGCGAGGGGCCGGTGACCAGATAGCCTGACCCGTCGTCGATCAGGTAGTCGAGGAAGAAGATCGAGGCGTCATGCAGGATAGGCCACGCGCGGGCCTTCAGGAAGTCTTTATCGAGCGTGTAGGCGTAGTGGTCCCACGCGTCGAGCGAGAGCCATGCGCCGCCCATGGGCCAGATGCCGGAGCCGATGATGTCGATGGGGTCGGCGTCGCCCCAGAGGTCGGTGTTGTGGTGGATGACGAAGCCGCGGGACTTGTAATAGGTCTGCGCGACGCGCTGGCCGGTGCCACTGGCGGGCGTGCGCACCATGTCGATCAGATTGATGAGCGGAAGCATG